>JANPKH010000060.1:0-17952 GCA_031425935.1 Gammaproteobacteria bacterium
ACTTCCTTTCCGGTACCACTTTCTCCTAAGAGAGTACAAGTAACCGTCGTAGGGGATATTTTTTCTAGCTGCCGACAAATTTTTAACATGTGTGGGTCATTAGTAATGAGGCCCTCAAGCGGTTTTTGTGCAGTAATTTTAAGGCGTCGGTTCTCAGCTTCTAAAGCAAAAATTGTAAACGCCCGCTGGACAATTAAATCAAGCGTGTGCGAATCCACAGGCTTTTGATAAAAATCATAAGCACCCAAGCCCACGGCTCTGATTGCATTTTCGTGATCAGTTTTGCCTGTCATAACGATGATTTTGCACGTTGGAGAAATTCGCAAAATATCCTGAATACATTTGAATCCCTCATCAACACCGTCTTCATCAGGAGGCAAACCTAAATCTTGAATGATCACCGAAGCCTCATGCAACCGCAGGGCAGCAATAGCATCCTGACGATTTTCTGCAAAAACAGTTTCATATTGATCAAAATGCCAACGTAATTGGCTTTGCAGCCCCAGGTCATCTTCAATAATTAGAAGAATGGGTTTTTGATTAAGCTCTTTGTTCATTAGGATGACTGTTCCAACTTATTAAGCGGTAGGGATATGGTGATAGTGGTGCCTTCGCCGACGCCGCTCATTACATTGAGCGTGCCGTTCAATTCACTAATATATTCTCGCGATAAATAAACGCCGATGCCCATTCCCTTACCTGACTTAGTGGTTTCAAAAGGTTTAAACAGGCGGTTTTGAATGAAGTCCCAATCCATACCTGAACCATTATCTTCAATAGTAATAATCGCCCAATCATCGAGGCAGGCGAGTGTAACACGCACCTCTCCGCCAGCTTCCGTAGCTTCCTGCGCATTTTTGATAAAGTTCGTGATGGTCATAACCAACCGCACCTGATCGGCGTTCAGCGTGCGCGAGCATTGCTTAATTTGAGCTGTAATCTTTAGATTATTCTGGCGACACTCGGTAACTGCTTGCTCAACAACATCACTAATATTTATACGCTTTACTAAATCAGATTCATCACGACGCAACTTTTTCAGTAAGTTATTCATCCTGTCAACGGAATTGCTAATGGTTTTAAAAGCATCCTCTACAAATGCAGGATTATCTTTATGTCTCTCAGCATTTTTTAACATCAGCGCTTGTTGAGCGATTAAATTGTTTAAATCATGAATAATGAAGGCAACCAACTTATTATAAGTATCAAATTGTTTGCTTTCCGCTAGCTGCTCTGCTTGTTGATAACGCTTTAAGTAACTAGCTAGCTGTCGACCGATCGTCTTGAGGAGGTCAAGATCTTCCCAATTAAGCGCGGTATCATCTTGTGGGTTGGTTAGAGCCATAAAACCCACCAACTCTTCTCCCACAATGAGTGGAAAAATCAACCATAAGTTGGGAAAACTGCGCGCCCAAGAGGGGAGCAAATTGTTGTTATGGCTAATCGCCGTGTTGTCGTTGCCATCAGGGAAGTACACCCACTCCGACTCCAGCAATTCACGACAAAAGGGACTATTAGCCGGTTCCTCCTGCAAATCTATCAAGCTAGATACATTGAGCTGATAAACTGGCTCGTAAAAACCCTGCTTTAACAGCCAGATAGCGCCACCCGGTGCATGAGTCGTTGAAGCTACCGCGAAAAATGCACGCTCATTTACCTCACTACTCTCTGCGGGCTGCGCCAGATAATTAATAATACGCAGCCATTCGCTACGGTAATCATATTTATGATGAAACAAATGTTTATTAATGAATACTGAAAGTTGCAAACGCAGCCTGTCAGAAATAAAAACAGTTGTCATAATCAGTGTCACTACCACTAGCGCAAAGCCATAAATTGCAGCCCCCCAATTACCGCCATACAACTGCACATAATATCCAACGATAGAAAACAGCGTAATTAATATACTGATCGCGAACAACGAGGTTGTATAAAAGGCAATTGGGCGCGAGATATTAAAGTTTGCGGTTTTAGTCGATTGCTGCAAGGGCACCAATCCACCCAAGGCCATAAACAGACATGTAACAATGGAGACCGCAGCACGTGACTGCCACAATGGCGGATAAAACTCCTCCTGAAAAATAAGGAGATGGGTGTAGCGGTAAACATCGTAAATGAAAATGGCACCCAAATTCATGCAAAGCAATTTAATTTGGCGATCATTTACCGCAGCATATCGATAAAGCTGTTCGACGCTCACCAAACTAATTACTGCAAGTACCAGAGCGCACCAAGGAGCAAGTAACAGCACTTTTTCATTAGCAACCAATGTCACAATCAAAACTATCGCTGTAAGCGGCCAACCTAAGCCAAACAGCAACTGCAGACTACGAGGCAAATGTTGTTGATTACTATGATTTAGTAACGAGAAAGCTATCGCCAAAACCCATCCGTTGTAATGCAAGCATTCTAAAAAGGGTAACCATTGCGGCGAAAGTATATCGCCATTAAACGATAAAACTATGGCAGCTAAATATAACGTGTGCAGTGCAGCAGCTAGGGTAAAAGCATAACCACGCTGATGATGGCAGAATTGATAAAAATAAATTGCAGTCAATAATGCAGCGACAATAGCAGCACTGAAGTAAGCCGTGAAAGTGACACTAGCAAATTCCATGATTTAACCAAACCCCTGATTTTTATTTGTCGCAGCATAACATTGGGCCGAGATAGAACAAAATCCCGCTGTGAATTACGACAATCCACTTTCAAAGCCTAAAGACTGGCACATATTAATAAATAATTGGTTATAATGCTCCCGTCGCGCCCACCCTAAAGCGCAAATCATAACCATGAGGAAAGAAAACGTGAGCTCAATGAAAAAGTTATTAAATATGTTGATGATTGCTAGCGTGATGACCCTGTCGGGCGTTGCTTGTGGCGAAACCAAAACAACTGATGCAAAATCAGCAGATGCCGTTAAAGAGCGCATAGCTCCTGTAGGCAAAACTTGTAAAGCTGGCGAAGCTTGTGCCGGCGCACCCGCTGCAGCTGCAGCTCCTGCCAAATCAGGCCAAGATGTTTATACCGCATCATGCGCTATGTGCCACACCCCTGGATTGATGAACGCACCGAAATTTGGTAATGCTGCCGACTGGGCTCCCCGCGCTGCAAAAGGTATGGATACTTTAAATACTCACGCTATAGCTGGCTTCAACACCATGCCGGCCAAGGGCACTTGTGCTGCTTGTAGCGATGCTGAAATTAAAGCCGCTGTTAAATATATGGTAGATGGCAGCAAAAAATAATTTGCGTTTGTTAAATAAAAAAAGCCGCCGTTGAAAACCGGTGGCTTTTTTTATGGATATTTTTTGCAACAACTAATCGAACAAATTTAATAAACTTGAAAGCGTTTCTTCTCCCTTAGCAACATTTTTTTCCTGACTTACAACTCCAAACCCCTCCCGCTCCACATCGTCCGCTGGCAATTCATCCAGAAAGCGACTGGGAACAGTTTCACTATACTCACCAAACTGTTTGCGCTTGCCTGCTAAAGTCATTGTCAGCGTGCGCTGTGCGCGCGTAATACCCACGTAAGTAAGCCGACGCTCTTCTTCTATATTATTGGCATCAATACTGTTGCGATGCGGCAATAAATCTTCTTCCATACCAACCATAAAAACATGTGGAAATTCCAATCCTTTAGATGCATGCAAAGTCATTAATTGCACTTGATCACTTAAGTCCTCTTCTTCCTGCCGCTCCAGCAAGTCACGCAACACCAATTTAGCGATTGCATCTTCAATTCTGGGCTCTTCATCATCAGTGGTTTTGTTTAAACTTTTTTGCAGCGAATCAATTAAATAAAAAACATTGTCGATGCGCTTTTCAGCCGCTTTGCTACTCGGTGAGTTTTGGTGCAACCAACCCACATAATCTATATCCTCAACCATTTCACGCACAGCGGCTACCGGGTCGCCGCTTGCACAGTTGAGAGAAACTTGTTTTAGCCAATATGAAAAGCGAAGTAACCGATCCAGGTTTTTCTCGGCAATGTGGCTACCCAAACCAACTTCTTCAATCGCGGTAAATAGGCTTATCTCACGTTGGCTAGCGTATCCCCCCAAAGCCTCTAGCGTGCTCGTGCCAATGTGACGACGCGGCGTATTAATTACGCGCAAAAAAGCATTATCATCGTCGGGGTTTACTAACAAACGCAAATAACCCATCACATCTTTAATTTCAGTTTTAGAAAAGAATGACGAGCCACCGCTGATTTTGTAGGGGATTTGATGTTGTTGTAACTTCATCTCCAATAACCGCGCTTGATGATTACCGCGATACAAAACAGCATAGTCTCGGAATTGATTTTGTTTGCGCATCCGCTGCGTCAAGATCTCTGTCGCGACACGCTCTGCCTCTGCATCTTCGTTACTGCATCGCACCACACGAATTAAATCCCCTAACCCCATTTCGCTCCAAAGAGCTTTATCAAACTCATGTGGATTGTTGGCAATTAAATGATTTGCAACACGCAGAATACGGCTGGTGGAACGATAATTTTGTTCCAGCTTAATGACTTTTAATTGCGGGTAATCTTGCTTTAACTGTATTAAATTTTCTGGCCGTGCGCCACGCCATGCATAAATTGACTGATCATCATCCCCCACCACAGTGAGTGTGGCGCGGTCACCAACAAGTAACTTCACCAACAAATATTGGCTCGAATTTGTATCTTGATATTCATCTACCAACAAATAACGGATCTTGCGCTGCCAGCGCGCTAAAATTTCACCGTGTTGTTGAAATAGATCTACAGGTATCAGAATTAAATCATCAAAATCAACAGCATTATAGGCGCGTAAAGCTTGGTTATATTGTTGATACACAAGTGCAATCGTCTGTTCAGCCGACTGGGGATTCGCAGCGCTCTGCACTAGCTCAAGTGCCCGCGCAGGAGTGATTAAATCATTTTTCCAGTTAGATATTTGGTTCTGTATTAGATTTAAGTGATCTTTATCAAGATCCCCGTCTTTCATCATCAGTTCTTTTAAGAGCGAACGAGCATCTTCAGCGTCAAAAATAGAAAATCCCGGCTTGAAACCCAGACTCTTATATTCACGGCGGATAATGTTGAGGCCAAGATTGTGGAAAGTTGAAACGGTTAACCCTTTAGCGGCACTACCTTGAACCAAATTCCCAACACGCTCCTTCATTTCACGCGCGGCTTTATTGGTAAAGGTGAGCGCAGCAATGTGGCGTGCAGGAATGTCACACTTTTGAATCAAATAAGCGATTTTGCGAGTAATTACGCTAGTCTTACCGCTACCAGCGCCCGCCAGCACTAGGCACGGGCCATCAATATATAAAACAGCTTCATTTTGGCGGGGGTTTAATTGAGTCACGATACCTCGGAATTTTTTAAGGGAGCTATATTGTAACAAGGGTGTGTGTAGGCCTGTGTTTTTATAACTACAGCTTTTAAAAACTAGCCAAGTGTCTTTGTTTGCTATATAGGAATAAATTTTATTTATTATGCCTTAGGCAAGGTGTAGAGTCTGCATATAAAGAGTGCCGCGCCAAAAAAGCGCATATGCTAATAATATTTTGTATTAAGTTAGGGATTTGGCAGTATGGAAAAAGCAATAAAAATTTTATTTATTGATCGTGAATATGGCGAATATTTGTTAATTGCAGATATTTTGTCGCAAGTGCGGCACGTTAACTATGAGCTGGTTTGGTGTAACCAGCTGGATGCTGCTTTGCCACAAATTTTATCCAATGAATTTGACGTAGCGTTGCTCGATTTTTTTTGGGGCGACCTTAGTGTTCGCGATTTATTAAATGCTGCAAAAGTGCAAGCGAATATCACGCCAATTGTTGTAATGACAGACGAAATGGAAATCGAAGTTGATCGCGATGTAATTCGTGCGGGCGCCTCTGATTATCTTATCAAAGGTCAAATCGGCCACCAACTATTAGAACGCACACTACGATATGCAATTGAGCGTAAGCAAACAGAGCAACATTTAGCACGCTTAGCGCACTACGATCAACTCACGGATATTCCTAACCGCATTTTATTTCGCGATAGATTAGAGCACGTTCTTAATTTGGCAAACCGCGACAAAACATCTTTTGCGTTAATGTTCATTGATTTAAATGGCTTCAAACTAGTGAATGATAATTTTGGACATGATGTCGGGGATGTAATTATTCGCATTTGTGCGGAACGTTTAAATGCGTGTTTACGTCGTAGTGATTCGGTCGCACGCATCGGCGGCGATGAATTCACATTGTTGTTAACACATATTGAAAACAGTACCGATGTTGCTCACATTGCTGAAAAAATTATTGAATTAATTTCAGAGCCCACAACAATTAATGGTTATGAGGTAGCCGTGGGCTGCAGTATCGGCATCGCGATTTATCCACAAGCAGGGCATGATGCTGAAGGCCTGCTAAAAAATGCTGATATGGCGATGTATAAAGCCAAGCAGGAAGAAGGTAGTAGTTTTTGTTTTTTTACCGATGCAATGAATAAAAATGTGCATCGCCAATTAAAACTTGAAGCAAACTTACGCAAGGCGTTAAAGAAAGATCAATTTTTTCTACAATATCAGCCACGCGTGGATATGCAAACCAACGAGATAATTGGACTCGAATCATTGTTGCGCTGGAACAATCCGGATAGTGGTGCGCTTGATGCCAGTGAGTTTATTTCAGTAGCGGAAGATACTGGTTTAATTACTGCAATTGGTTACTGGGCCATTCGCCAAGCATGTGCGGATTTAAAAAAAATCCACGCACAATTTGATAAAAATTTAGTTATGTCTATTAATATCTCCATGCGTCAATTTAAAGATGAACGTTTGGTGCATGAAATATCAGCAATTTTCGAAGAGTTAAAAATTCAAGCGGGCGATGTAGAGCTAGAGTTAACCGAATCTTCCATGATGGAAAATATAGATTTAGTGAGTTTGTGCATGCGACCATTGGCATTTTTCGGCATCAACTTTGCGCTAGACGATTTTGGCACTGGGAGTTCATCATTTCTTCATTTACAGCGGTTACCTATCAGTACAGTAAAATTATCGTCGCGGTTTATGTCTGAGCTACAACGCAACACTAGTGATCGTCGCTTGGTTGCTGCAATGATCACTCTTGCTCATAATTTGGGTAAAATCGTTGTGGCAGATGGAGTAGAAACTTTCGAACAAAAGCACTGGTTGCAAGAGGCTGGCTGCGATCATATGCAAGGCTTTTATTTTGCTCCGCCTCAATCGATAGAAGAAGTATGTAAAACTTTGCTCGCACATCAACAACTCAATAATAGCGCTGATCTATTAACAATTTAGACTGCGCTTTCTATCAAGGTGTTCCGCATCGCATGCTTGTTGCGCAAATACGATTAGACAGAAAATTTAATTTTTCATGTTTTGCAGCATTCAACATTTTTCTCTAACTTTCTGGAAGTACATTTCTTCATTAAGTTACCAGCAAAAGCCAAGCAAAAAGTTATTGTCGATCTAAAGTACGGTAGCTTAATGCCTCACTAACTTCCTCAGTTCCTGGTTGTTCTTTACTGTGCATATCGGCTAACGTACGCGCCACTTTTAATACGCGATGATAAGCGCGCGTTGATAGCCCCATTTTGTTGATGGCATGCTCTAACAAAGCTTTATCAGCATCACTCAGCAAACAATATTTTTCTAATTCCGGCGCGGTCAATTGGTGATTAGCTTTTCCTTGCCGCTGTAATTGTCGCGAACGAGCCGCTTCAACCCGCTCCCGAATCTCTTGGCTATTATCTCCTACGATTTTGCTGTGAATTTCGCCTTGGCGTAATGCCAGCACGGGCACGTGCAAATCAATACGGTCAAGCATAGGACCGGAAATTCGATCACGATAACGGCGTACCTGATCAGCTGTGCAGCGGCATCGGTTATCGTTATTACCGAAATAGCCGCACGGACATGGATTCATGGCTGCCACCAACTGAAATCGGGCCGGAAAACAAATTTGAGCACGCGCTCGCGATATACGAATTTCACCGCTTTCCAAAGGTTCACGCAATACTTCTAGGACAGCACGGGGGAATTCGGGTAGCTCATCTAAAAACAACACACCGCAGTGCGCAAGCGAGATTTCTCCGGGTTTGGGATTACTACCTCCACCAACTAATGCGGTAGCTGAAGCAGTATGGTGCGGCGCGCGAAATGGACGCTTTCGCCACGAATGTAGGTGTGTTTGTGCAGCAACTGAATAAACTGCGGCGACTTCGATCATCTCGCGCTCATCCAGTTTCGGTAGAATGCCGGGTAAGCGGCTAGCTAGCATTGTTTTGCCAGTACCTGGTGGGCCGTAAAGAAGCAAATTGTGCCCCCCGCTGGCAGCTATTTCTAACGCACGCTTAGCTTGGGCCTGGCCTTTTACGTCACACAAATCCAAAGCCTGTTCAGCATCCAAAGGCTGCGGTGCATCAGCTTGAAATAAATGTTCCCGGTCATGTAGGTGGGCGCAAACTTGCAATAAACTCTGTGCACCAAATATACGAACACTACTTAATGCAGCTTCACTTGCACTGGCTTGGCTAATAATGAGTTCGCGTTTGGCGTCACCGCACGACAGCGCTGCCGGTAAGGCACCGGTAACCGAACGTAACTCTCCGGACAAAGCTAGCTCGCCTAAAAATTCATAGCGGCTCAGGGCAGGCATTGGTATTTGGCCCGACGCGGCAAGAATCCCCAAGGCAATGGCTAAGTCATAACGGCCACCTTCTTTTGGAAGATCGGCAGGAGCCAGGTTGACAGTGATTCGGCGAGTGGGAAATTCCAAGTAGCTATTTAAAATTGCGCTGCGCACGCGATCTTTGCTTTCTTTAACAGCAGTTTCCGGCAAACCCACTATTGCAAGACTTGGTAATCCGGCGGAGATGTGTACTTCAACAGTAACTAGCGGGGCATTTACGCCTAATTTTGCGCGAGTGTAGATAATAGCGAGTGACATTGGCATTCCCTGCTGAACAAAAATTAATGGCATCATTGCCAGTTAAAGGTTAAACATCATTAACAACCTTTTTACCTGCGCGCAGAATATAACAATCCCACACAATAAAGCAAAATGAGGTTATTTCTTTTCTAGCACCCCGGAGTCTTCCGCATTGCATTGCGTACCACGATTTTCTAACTGGATACAACGTTGCTCAAGAGCTTCAAGTTTTATTCTAGTACGCTGCAAAACAGCAGCTTGGGCATCAAATTCATCACGCGTAACTAAATCCAGGCGCGCCAAAACCGATTGTAACGTAGCTTGCAATTCCCGCTTGGGAATGAAACTGCCAAGTACAGGCAGCGCTTGTTGTAGCTCTTGACTAAGTCGCTTAGCGAGTTCGCTGATCATAAAAGCTCCGAAAATAAATAGTAATCTAGTGTAGCGATTGTTCACCACTGGGTCATTACTGAAAAGGACAAATCTCCACTAAGACGCCTAATTATTGTAAAAAAATGCCCTCATCCCAAAACAGTGCTTTGTGCCCGCAGTAGTGCTCCAACTTGGCGCACGACATTCGCTCAGCCCGTAAGTTTACCTAATTTAAGTAGAGCATATCTTAAGTATCACCTTGAATTCTAAAGGTTATTTTTTATTGGCCTATAAAATGCAAAATTAGCGTTGAATATAAAGTTGAATCAATTTGTTAGCAAACGAGTTGTTTGATTTTAGCTTTTGCAGTTTCCATCTTGAAGAAAGTGGTATTTCAATGCTTCCTAACTAAATAGGTAGGATTTTGAGGGGTGTGTATATGAAGTTAATCGCAGCAGTTATAAAACCATTCAAATTAGACGCGGTGCGTGAAGCGCTATCTGAGATTGGCGTGCATGGCATGACAGTCACTGAAGTTAAAGGCTTTGGTCGGCAAAAAGGGCACTCCGAACTGTATCGCGGGGCCGAACATGTCGTCGATTTTTTACCTAAAACCAAAGTTGAAATCGCTGTCGCTGACAGCGAAGTTGATCGCGTAGTAGAAGCAATTACCAAAGCCGCCAACAGCAGCAAAATCGGTGATGGGAAAATATTCGTTTCCAATCTTGAACAGGTGGTGCGTATTCGCACCGGCGAAACAGGCGAAGAAGCTCTTTAATCAATAACAAACTAAAAGTTGGCTAACCAGCGCACTAGCGCTCAATAAATAACTTAGGGGTATTTACTCGTGAACAAACTTTTCAAAATGGGCCGTTGGCTCGCTCCACTCGGCCTAGTTGCATTATTAGTATTAACGACCGGTCATGCTTTCGCCCAAGATACTGTTCCTGTAATGACTGAAGCCGTTAGTGAAGTAGCGCCGAGTGCGGTTGCAGCGCCGGAAGCAGCTACTCCAGCCGCGGCAGAAACGGCTGCATATGTTGCACCCAATTTTAACAAAGGCGATATCGCCTGGATGCTGACCAGTACTTTGCTAGTATTGTTCATGGCGCTCCCAGGTTTAGTGTTGTTTTACGGCGGCATGGTTCGCTCAAAAAACATATTATCTATCTCTATGCAGATCTTCGTCACTTTTTGCTTAATTAGTGTTTTGTGGGCAATTTATGGCTACTCATTGGCATTCACTAATGGCAATGGAATCATCGGCGGTTTTGATCGTTTATTCTTAAAAGGTATGCTTGATTCTGCAGGCAATCTCACCGCAGCAGCCACTTTTAGTAAAGGTGTTTATATTCCCGAATATCTTTACTGCGCGTTTCAAATGACCTTCGCTGCCTTAACGCCTTGTTTAATTGTGGGCGCGTTTGCTGAACGTATTAAATTCTCTGCTGTGCTGATGTTTATGGTGCTGTGGTTTACTTTCTCCTACCTACCGATTGCACACATGGTTTGGTGGTGGGCGGGTCCTGATGCTTATACTACAACTGAAGCGGCAACGACTGCCTTGGCAAGTGCCGGCTTGCTATTCCAATGGGGTGCTTTAGATTTTGCAGGCGGTACCGTAGTACATATTAATGCTGGTATCGCAGGCTTGGTAGGTTGTTTGATGATAGGCAAGCGTAAGGGCTTTGGCACTATGTCATTAGCGCCTCACAACGTTCCTTACACGATGATCGGCGCCGCTTTGTTATGGGTAGGTTGGTTTGGCTTCAACGTGGGCTCTAACCTAGAAGCTAATGCCTTTGCTGCTCAAGTGTTCATCAACACTTTCCTCGCTACTGCTGCTGCAGTGTTAGCTTGGACTTTTGGCGAGTGGGCAATACGCGGCAAACCAACTATGTTAGGCGCTGCGTCCGGTGCTGTAGCTGGCTTGGTAGCCATTACACCAGCCTGCGGTTGGGTAGGCCCAATGGGCAGTATCGCAATAGGATTAATTGGAGGCATTGTATGCATGATTTCTGTATTAAAACTAAAAGCGGCACTTGGATACGACGATAGCCTTGATGTGTTCGGCGTACATTGCGTTGGCGGTATTTTAGGTGCACTTTTAACGGGTGTATTTAATAGCCCAGACTTAGGCGGCACCGGGGTTTACGATTATGTTACGGGCACTTGGGGCTTCGGCGGTATTGGTGCACAAGTATGGATCCAAGCTAAAGCTGTTGGTTTAACATTACTTTGGTCTGGCGTTGTGTCCTTCATAGCATTTAAATTGGTTGACATAGTGATAGGGTTACGCGCCAGTGAGGAAGTTGAGACTGAAGGTCTTGATACCGCAGAGCATGGCGAGCGCGCTTATCACATATAATTTAGTGCGCCCTTAAAAGCTCCTTGTAGAATTACAAGGAGCTTTTTTCTTCGGCGAATATATAGATACTCCGTAATTAGATATTTTTTGCCTTGCCATAAAGTTGTGCATGACAAAAAGGTGCTTTTCGCGAAGCCAGCGTGTATCTTAGAAAGCCGAACTAAATAAACGACTAACAAGTGCCTGGCCTTTTTAAGGTATACCAAACTTAAATCATACCTAACACTTCAAGAACCATCACAAAAGAATAAAGGAACAAGCAATGAAACTTATTACTGCTGTTGTTAAGCCTTTTAAATTAGACGACGTGCGCACTGCTCTTTCTGAAGTAGGCGTACAAGGTATGACCGTTACTGAAGTTAAAGGCTTCGGTCGTCAAAAAGGTCATACCGAATTATATCGTGGCGCTGAATACGTGGTAGATTTCTTACCCAAGGTGAAGCTGGAATTAGCAGTAGATGATGCTATGGTGGAACAAGCAGTTGAAGCCATTAGTAAGGCTGCCCACACCGGTAAAATTGGCGATGGTAAAATTTTTATTACGCCACTTGAAGAGATTATTCGCATCCGTACCGGCGAAACTGGTTCAGATGCAATCTAATTAAGCTTACTGATAAAAAAAGCGCACACAAAGTGCGCTTTTTTTATGCTTCAATATTAATCTCCTTTGTAAAGTAGCGAATTTAAGTAACACTTTTGGATAAAAACCAAGCACTTAAAAAGCACCAGTTACTTATTGAGTGAATTAAATGAATGCGATAAAATTTTTCCTGCAATAAGCATTGCGCCGAGACTTATGCACAGTAGAATGCATTCAAATGAAATCCAGGGGTCATCGGATTTTATTTAAGTGCAGACGCTTAAAATAAATAATTTAAAATTTTATGTGTTCATTGATGACGTTTTGTAAACTCTGAGCTATAAATTAGGCATAGTCAGTTGCGTGAATGTTCGCAGCTACGGCCAAACGTAGTATTTAAAAATGAAATGTAGGTGAAAATTATGAGTGTTGACCCCACAAGTGAAGAAGACGATATCGAAGAACCTATCGATGACGAGGAGGAGGAAGTCGATGAAGAGCTACCGAGCAGTGATGACGTCAGTTATTCTGTAAGTAGTAAGGCCCCGGTTGAGGCTATCGAAGATTTTAGTATCGCATCACGCCAAAAAATTCGCGCCGAACTAGAAGCCCAAATGGCTGCCTTTTTAGCGCGCGGCGGTAAAATTGATGAGGTCAAACCCAATGTGACGGCTGATCCTCCCAAAAAGCCAGCGCCAGACTATGGCGGTCGCCCTATCTAGTTTTTCAATTGGCCCCCACGCGGGGCCAATCCGTATCTACACCATTGATAAACGCTTACTAGTCCCATCATGCAAATCCCATCACTCAATTATTCTTCACATTTCTCTAAGCCTGATCAAAGGTTTTGTAAAGTTTGAGAAACCTCAAAGTGCATGCTTATTGCTGGATTTTTGCCCCTTTGTGTGAGTAAAATGCCACACTTTTTTCTCTGTTCGTCACCTATATTTCAGCGCCATCTTGCGTAAAACGTGCTGTACGTTACCACATGGCTATTGTCCCATCACTTACAGGAGCATTGACGAGTTGAACGAGCCGCGTTCCCTGCTAATACTTAACAACTTATCTAAAGCTTATCGCGACAATGTAGTGTTGAGTGATTTCAGCCTCACTATTTATGATGGTGAATTTTTCACGTTACTGGGACCCTCCGGCTGCGGCAAAACAACCGTATTGAGAATGATTGCCGGACTAGAAAATGCAGACATCGGTGAAATTCATTTAGCCGGCGAGGAGATCAGTTCTTTACCAGCAGAAAAACGCCCCGTAAATACCGTGTTCCAAAGCTACGCATTGTTTCCTCACATGAGCGTATTTGAAAATGTCGCCTTCGGTTTAAAAATGAGTGGCGTAGCCAAAGAAGAAATAAAAACGCGCGTAATGGAAGCGCTGGAAATGGTACGTCTCGCCGACTTTTCTGACCGTAAACCTGCACAATTATCTGGCGGGCAACAGCAACGTGTTGCCATTGCACGCGCGGTGGTCAATCGCCCCAAATTGCTTTTACTCGATGAATCTTTATCAGCACTCGATTACAAATTACGTCAGCAGATGCAAATTGAATTAAAACGTTTGCAACGCAAATTAGGCATAACATTCGTGTATGTCACCCACGATCAAGAAGAAGCTTTATCAATGTCGGATCGTGTGCTGGTAATGCATAAAGGCATAGTGCAGCAATTAGGCACACCACGTGAAATTTACGAACAACCAGCTAACTTATTTGTTGCACGATTCATTGGTGAAATAAATCAACTTGATGGCATTATTGTTGCGATAGATGGCAATCATCAATACGAAGTAAAAGTTGAAGGGATGCAATGGGCACTGCATGCTGAGCATAATTTCAAAGTGGGCGACAGAGTTAATGTGTTGTTAAGGCCCGAAGATTTACGCGTAGAATATATTGACGATCCTCACGCTGATCAAGTCTTGGTAGGCACAATTGTTGAGCGAAATTACAAAGGTAAAACTTTAGATTCTATTATCCGCTTACCCTCCGGTGCGGAATTAATTACCAGCGAATTTTTTGATGAAGATGATCCGTCATTCGACTACAGTCTAAATCAAAGTGTCGCCGTGAAATGGGTTCCCGGTTGGGAAGTGGTGCTGCCCTATGAAGCCGCTTAATTTATTAAAACATGTGAGTAACTTTCGTTTTTGGGCCATAGGTCTCGCCAGTGTTTGGCTAACATTATTTGTATTTATGCCAAACCTGCTAGTAGTTATTACTAGCTTTTTAACACGCGATGCAACCGCCACCGTTAGCTTACCCATCAATGGAAATAGTTATTTACGCAGCCTGGATCCACTTTATTTGCAGGTCTTATGGGAT
The DNA here is from genome assembly GCA_031425935.1 of Gammaproteobacteria bacterium. Classification (GTDB taxonomy): domain Bacteria; phylum Pseudomonadota; class Gammaproteobacteria; order Pseudomonadales; family Cellvibrionaceae; genus Cellvibrio. The sequence goes on from JANPKH010000060.1 coordinate 14,587, forward strand.
TCATTATGGATGTCCATAGAAACGATGTTGGTTTGTTTAATTATTGGTTACCCGTTCGCAATGTGCATTGCAAAGCTACCAAAAAAATGGCAACCCATTGTTTTATTTTTGGTTATTTTACCCTTCTGGACTAATTCCCTCGTGCGCACTTACGCCCTGCAATTTATTTTGGGAAACAAAGGTGTCATTAACAATATTTTGGTGGGCTTTGGCATAGTAGAAGAACCAATGCAGCTGCTCTATACACAATTTGCAGTGATTGTTGGGCTCAGTTATATCTGCATTCCTTTTATGATATTGCCATTATATTCCGCCATAGAAAAATTAGACGTACGTCTTTATCAAGCTGCGCAAGACTTAGGCGCGAGTGCCTGGAGCCGCTTCTGGCATATAACAATTCCATTAACATCGCCAGGCATTATTGCTGGCTGTTTAATGGTTTTATTACCTGCGATGGGGATGTTTTATATTTCTGATTTATTGGGCGGCGCAAAAAATTTATTACTTGGCAACGTTATAAAAAATCAATTTTTGCTTGCGCGCGATTGGCCTTTTGGCTCGGCCCTTAGCGTAATGTTAATTGTATTGCTCGGCTTTATGTTATGGCTTTACTACAAAGCTGCTAACTTTGTCAGCAAACAAGGAGGCATCAATGGCTCAGACTTCTAGGGGATTAAAGCTGCTTCGCCTGAGTTATTTAACAGGGGTACTGTTACTGCTGTATTTACCGATTGCGGTGTTAGTCATCAATTCGTTTAATGCATCCAAATATGGCATCCATTGGGCAGGTTTTACGTGGAAGTGGTATGTAAAATTGTTTGCTAATGAAAGCCTAATGCAAGCTGCAGGACACTCTCTTCTGATTGCAATTACATCGGCCAGTATTGCAACCATTATTGGCACACTTGCTGCCGTAGCTTTACATCGTTACCAGTTTAAAGGCAAAGCGATTTTGTCTTCAATGGTTTTTATTAGCATGCTCACACCAGAAATTGTATTGGCAATTGCATTACTTATTATTTTTATATTGGTAGGCATTGAGTTAGGATTTTGGTCTCTACTGCTAGGGCACATTACATTTTGTTTGCCGTTTGTCATTGTCGCCGTGTATTCGCGATTAAAAGGTTTTGACATGAAAATGCTGGAAGCTGCACGCGATTTAGGTGCAACCGAAGGTAAAGTATTTGTAAAAATAATTTTACCTTTGGCCTTGCCAGCAGTCGCAGCAGGTTGGTTACTAAGTTTCACGCTGTCACTAGATGATGTCATTGTAAGTGCTTTTGTAACGGGACCTGGTTATGAAATTTTACCTCTTAAAGTTTATTCAATGGTGCGCGTTGGCGTCTCCCCCGAAGTCAATTCTATTTCTACGGTTTTATTGGTGATCTCCTTAGTCTTGGTTATTATTTCTCAACTCTTATTGCGGGAAAAAAATTAAATGAAAAAATGGTTAGTTTTACTTTCAGTGCTATTAATGAGTGCTTGCTCTAAACAAGAGGCACAAACTCCCGCCGCCGATGCGAATGTTGCAACGCCAGCGGTTTCTACAGAAGCGGCGCCTGCAGGCGAAAAACAAAAGCTTGTTATTTACAACTGGACGGAATATTTACCCGAAACCGTGCTGGAAGCTTTTACCAAAGAAACCGGAATCGAAGTTGAATACGCCACCTATGAAAGTAACGAGGCTATGTATGCCAAATTAAAATTATTGGATGGAAAAGGTTACGATATAGTCGTTCCTTCCACTTTCTATGTGGAAAAAATGCGTAAGGAAGGCCTGCTGCAACCCATTAACAAAACAATGTTAAAAAATTATGGCAATGTGGATACATCGGCCATGAATAAGGTGCATGACCCAGACAATCAATACAGCGTGCCCTACTTATGGGGTAGCACCGCTATCGCCATAAATGGTAAAGACGTTGACGCCAGTAAAATTAAAAAGTGGGCAGATTTATGGAAGCCGGAATACAAAGGTAAAATTATGTTGATGGACGACGTACGCGATAATTTTTATGTGGGCTTACGGGTTTGTGGCTTTAATGACAACAGTACCAATGAAGCTGAAATAAAATGCGCTTATGAAAAACTAAAAACTCTAATGCCCAGCGTAAAAACATTTAATTCCGATTCACCCAAAACGCCTTTAATTCAAGGCAACGCTAGCATCGGCGTGATCTGGAATGGTGAAGCTTATAAAGCTTCAGAAGAGATGGAAAATTTACAATATGTTTATCCGGAAGAAGGTGCGGTTATATGGATCGACAGTTTTGTAATTCCGAAAGGCGCAGTCAACATTGAGGCAGCACATAAATTTATCGACTTTATGTTAAGAGCTGAAAGCGGTAAAGCCTGCATAGAAGAACTCGGCTACCCCGCGCCTAATACCGCCGCAACTCTTTTATTGGATGAAAAATTACGCAACAACAAAATCATATTCCCTGACAAAGAAGATGTAGCTAAGGGCAGCATTCACACCGACATTGGCGATGCAGGTTTAATCTATTTAAAATATTGGGATTTATTAAAAGCTGGCAAATAACTTATTGACAAAAAAAAGCCAGAGCTTTTGCTCTGGCTTTTTTTTGTAAAAACTTCAGGAGTCCCTTCAATTTTCCTTTCAAATTGACAGCCTGACTTCACTGATAAAACAATAGCTTTTAATTAACGACAGTTAGTTCCTCTTACCGCAAGCATCGCAGCAGCAGTTGTTGGTTTATTTGCCTGGAAGCCAAAGCTAATTTTTTGGCCTGGCGCTATGTTGGCGTTCCAGTCAAAATTTCTGGCAGTAAATCCAGCAGGACTAGACGACGATGAAATCGCATTCCAGGCATTGACAATATTGTATGACTGTAGAAATTGAACTTGCACTTGCCAGCCCGCAATAGATTGAGCACTTAGGTTTTCAATTTCAACATCTGCATTAAACCCTTGCCCCCACTCAGAACTTACCCTGATTCTGCAAGCAGCTTGCGCTAGCACAGCGGAAGAGCTAGCTGCAGAAGATCTCACGCTCGATAAACTACTGGAAGCTTTACTCGAAATCGCACTAGAAGAACCCGGTGCACTACTGGAAGATCTACTTGAGGAAATTATCGAAGAGCTTGCCGCAATACTGGACGCTCTGCTCGAAAAAATCACCGAAGAACTTACCGCGCTGCTCGATATTCTGCTTGAAGAAGCCAAAGAAGACCTTAATGCACTACTCGACGCTCTGCTTGAAGAAATTATCGAAGAACTTACTGCACTACTTGTTGACGCTCTACTCGAAGAAATCATCGAAGAACTTACCGCACTACTCGACAGTTTGCTGGAAGAAATCATCGACGAGCTTGCTGCACTGCTGGACGCTCTGCTCGAGCGCGG
>JANPKH010000061.1:0-2371 GCA_031425935.1 Gammaproteobacteria bacterium
AGCACGTTGAGCGCGAGGACGCAAATGACGATCAGCACTGCTCCTCCAAGGAGAAGCGCCAGCGGCCTGCGCGACTTGGATTCCGACCGCGGCGCCGGGTCGGAGCCCCGGTTCACGGCCGCGGCCGCCGGAACGGATGCGTGGCCGAGAGGCCGCCGTCGACTGCGATTGCCTGCCCGTTCACATAGGACGCGTCGTCGCTCGCCAGAAACGCAGCCATCGTCGCGATCTCCTCCGGCAGGCCGAAACGGTTCATCGGGTTGAGCTGGCCGATGTTGCGATCGGTGCCGCGCTCCCTCGCGAAGTCGAAGATCGGCTTGGTCATGCCAGTTTCGATGAGACCGGGGCAGATTGCGTTGACCCTCACCCCCGTGCCGTAAAACGAATTGGCCGCCGTCTGCACCAGGCTGATCACGCCGGCCTTGCTCGAGCTGTACGGGTTGCCGCCGGCGTTCGCGCGCAGGCCCGCGACCGACGCGGTGCACACAATCGACCCTGACTTTCGCGCCACCATGTGCCGGCCGGCGTGCTTGATCGCGAGGAATGGGCCGATGAGGTTCACGCGCAGGATCTCCTGCCAGTGCTCCACAGTCTGCTCGAACAGCGGCACCAAGCCGCCGCTGATGCCGGCGTTGGCATAGACGACATCGAGACCGCCGAACTCAGCGAGCGCGCGCTTGACGTACGCCTCGACGTCGGCCTCGCTGCCGGCATCGGCGGCCATGGCGATGGCCTTGCCGCCCGCGGCTGCGATCTGCCTTGCAGTCTCCGCGACCGCGTCGGCCGTTTTGTCCACCGCGAGCACCGCCGCCCCTTCCTTCGCAAAGAGCAGCGCGCTGGCCCGCCCGATCCCGCTGCCCGCGCCGGTCACGATCGCGCGCTTGCCGTTGAGCCGTCCCATGGGATTGTCCTTTTGTGGATGTGCTTGCCGCAGTTTACCCAGTCCGCGGCCCGGATTAGCATCGGCACTCGCCCACTTCATGCGGATCGGCCATGAGCCTGCTGTCCCCCGAGGAATTCGAGAAGCTCACCCCGGCCGAGTCGCTGTTTCCCTCGCCGATCCCGGTGCAGTCGGTGTCAAGCGACGAGTTCATGCCGGCGCCGCAGACCGCAAGGCAGCGCGAGTTCGAGGCGCGCGTGAAGGACATCGGCACCCGGATGGCCAGGCGCCTCGGCATGAGCCGCCGGCGCTTCTTCCAGAGCGCGGCGGGCATGGCCAGCGCCTTCCTCGCGATGAACGATACCTACGGGCCGCTCTTCGGCGTGTCTAGCGCGGAGGCCGCCACGCCGGGCCTGGCCGACGAGCGCGCGAAGGCGCTGTCGGGCCAGTTCATTATGGACATGCACACGCATTTTCTGCGCCCGGGCACGCGCATCATGGGTTTCGTCGCGCAGCGCGCCGCCGTGGGCAAGGCGGGCTGGAACCCCGCCCTGAAGGCAAAAGAACAGACCATCGACGACCTGATGTTCGCCAACTACATCAAGGAAATGTATCTCGACAGCGACACCAAGATCGCGTGCATCAGCGGCGCGCCCTCGGAGATTGCCGAGGACTGGTTCCTGACCAACGACATGAAGGCGCAGGCGCGCGCCGGGGTGAATGGCCTGGCCGGGACCAAGCGCATGTTCTCGCACGCGATCTTCACGCCGGGCTACCCGGGCTGGATGGAGGAGATCGATCGCGTGATCGAAACCCTGAAGCCCGATTCGATGAAGGGCTACACGATCGGCGACAACACGCACAAGAACCTCTCCAAGCATCCGTGGCGCATGGACGACGAGAAGCTCGTCTACCCGGCCTATCGGAAGTTCCTCAACGCGGGCCTGCGCAACGTGTGCGTGCACAAGGGGCTGTTCCCGCCCTCGGTGGAGAAGCAGTTTCCCCACCTGCTCGCGCATTCCGACGTGCGCGACGTCGGCCCGGCGGCGCGCGACTGGCCGCAGCTCAATTTCATCGTCTATCACGGCGGCTATCGCTGGCCGGGCGGCGGTTCCGCGGCCGACGGGTGGCGCCAGTTCGAGCAGACCGGCCGTGTCGAGTGGGTCTCCGATCTTGCCGACATCCCGGCGAAGTTCGGCGTGAAGAACGTCTATGCCGACGTCGGCCAACTCTTCGCGCAATCCACGATCGCGGAGCCGCGCCTGTCGGCCGTGATGATGGGCATCCTCATCAAGGGTCTGGGCGCCGATCACGTGTGCTGGGGCACGGATGCGATCTGGACCGGTGCGCCGCAGTGGCAGATCGAGGCGCTGCGCCGCCTCGAGATCCCCGAGGACCTGCAGAAGAAGCACGGCTTCACGCCGCTGGGGCCGGCCGACGGGCCGGTGAAGAACGCGATTTTCGGCGGCAACAATGCGCGCCTTTACGATG
>JANPKH010000062.1:0-11850 GCA_031425935.1 Gammaproteobacteria bacterium
CAATTATGCTGTTGCCACAGGCCAAATTCGCGCGAACATGTTCCTTTTTGGCGGCTCATGGAATTTAAAAGAATTTAAAGTTGCTATTGATGCTCAAGGCCTTAGCATGATTAAACCTGTTAGTGTAAAAAGTAATCCGGTAGCAGCTTTGTTTAGTGGAAGTAACCCGGATACACGAGCACCTGTATTCCAATCTGACTTTATAAATAATATGGATAGCTTACTGAAAAGTTTTGATGACTTTTCATTAACTGTCGCCAAAGATGCGCATAATAACGGTCAAAGTCATGCCAGCTTTCCAATATTTGAAAATGAATACAATCCAGCATTTTTTAATACAAGCTCAAGCACTTTTCAGCAAGCTGTAAACAATAAGTTAACTACAGCTGGAAGCAACTTAACTAGCGCTCAAGTAATGAACCGCGCTACTGCAATGACCTGCGGTGGCTGCCATGAACCAAGCAGCTTTGGGTTAACCTCGTCAAATGCTATAGGTCCTAATCAAACTTGGCCTGGCACTCTCGGCTTTACACATATAAGTGAATTTGCCAACAATGGTGTGTTCCCATTATCACCTGCTTTGATTAATGTATTTTTGCCAGCGCGCTTAGCCGGCTTTAATAACTTTCTGGCCAATCAAAGTTTTGCAAGCCCGCAATCACTAACAACGTCTCCAACAACAAACTCAACAAGTACATTGTCTGTGTCATCGAGCTCTTCATCTTCAAGCTCAGCACCTGCAAAAGCGTTTAATAAGCGCGCAGGTTAATATTGTTTTAAAGAGCCTACAGAAATTTTTCTTTCGTGATAAGACAAGATGTATTTAGTCGATGAACTTAGGAAAATGACCAAAGCTTTACCATCAAAAGTCCCCTGCAAGTTATTGCATGGGACTTTTTGATTTGTGGTAACGCACACCCACCTCGGATCACTTCACTATTCTTAATATTACTTAATAGCTTCCACAAGCATAACTTCTATACTTAAGTAAGAATTGAGGATAGACAAAATGCAGACTTCCATTTACAAATATGTTTTCACGTACCTAGCATCGTTGCTGATGTTGATGACGGGTGGTTGTACAACTGGCCCGCAAAAATCTACACAACTGGGATACTCTGCAGAAATTACTGAAATGCTATCGGGGCAGGCACTGACTGGTCGTGAAGTTAAAGCCGACGAATTGCCAAATATAAATCTGCTAGCGATTACACCTGAGATGGCGAAATTTGCCGAACAAGCCGCAGCCAATAAAGTAGATCTATTCGATAAGATAAAAGCATTACATATGGCGCTGCTCAAACCCATAGCGGAAGGCGGCAGAGGAATTACTTATAGCGCATTCACTACAGAAACCCCCATTAAAACATTTAGCGATCGAAAAGCTAACTGCCTTAGTTTTACGTTGCTTTATGTAGCACTAGCTCGCCACTTAGGAATAGATGCATATGTTAATGAAGTCATTGTCCCACCCACCTGGGATATGCGAGAAAGCGGCCAGTTGTACTATATGCAGCACGTTAACGTAAAAATATCTCTTCGAACCCATATAGATAGAAACTCTATACATACTAGCTCTTTTTCATTAACACCCGACCAAGCTATTATTGATTTAGAAATGAACTTGTATAGGCCTACTTACCCACAAAAAACCATTTCAGATGAGTTGGCAGCGGCGAAATTTTACAGTAACCGCGGAATGGAATTTTCCGCTGCAGGCAAATACCAGGATGCATTTTTATATTTGCGTAAAGCACTACAAACAAATGATCAGCAAAGCTACATTTGGAATAATTTTGGAAGCCTCTATCGTCGGAATGAATTACTCCATGCAACAGAAATTATTTATTTGCATGGTCTAAAATTGAACCCTGATGACCTCACTATCATGAATAATTTGTCAGGAATTTATTATAAAATTGGTGATAAAGAACAGGCCGCAATTTTCTATAATCTGGCAAAAAGGTATCGTCAAGCAAATCCATATTATCAATATATTTTGGCGCACTCAGCCTACGATAGTGGTAACTATGAAAAAGCTCTCGTTTATGCGAAACGCGCAATTGATCGTGAAAAAAAAGAACCACGTTTTTATCAATTAGCCGCCAAAATTTATGAACAACTTGGCGAACCAAAAGAAGTTGAAATAATGACTAAAAAATACAAAGCGTTAGTGGCAATTGAGCCCTAGCCGGAAATAATAGTGCTTAACAATTCCCCAAAAGTAACAATTCTACTGCACTACATAATTAAGTCGTTTAAATCAATTGTCTCCTTAATTTCTAATGATATTGAAAGTTATTCTTTTGCTAAGTAACCTACAACCATAGCAATTTTCTGTACGCTGGTTTATCTTCTCAGCATCATAACTTCCACGCTGTGAACCCCATGATCAATAAAATTAATATTCGTAGCAAAGATGCTGTTAACTCCGCCAACATCGAATTATTACAAGACACCATAACGCGCTTTCAGCGTATTTTTAATGGTACCGGTTATGGCTTTTGGGAGTGGGATTTAAGTTCCCAGCATATAGATTGGTCCGGCGGCTTTTGGGAGCGAATGGGTTATACCGAAGAGGATGATAAGGATATTAGTGATGCCACCAAAGTTTGGTCTTACATGCATGAAGATGATCGAGCACTCACGCTTGATGCAGCACGCCACCATTTCCGCACCGACGAGCCATTCGAGATTACTTATCGTATACGCACTAAAAAAGGTGAGTACGTATGGACACACGTTCGCGCCAACTCTATTCGCGATGAAAATGGCCGCGTTGTTTTTATGTCGGGAATCAATTTTGATGTCACCGCATTGAAAGAAGCTGAAGAAGCTTTACGTGAGTCAGAAGCACGACAAGAACGCATCATTCAATCGACCAATGATGGTATTTGGGAATGGTATGCTCGTGGGGGATTCCATTTTTCCAGTCGCTGCTGGGAGCTTATTGGCTACGATGCAAAAGATGATGAAATTACTGTCGGCGAGGACAAATTACAGGTCTGGCGTAAACATATACACCCACAGGATTTACCGAAATTTGATATTGCATTGGCTGAACATTTAGCCGGCCGAAGCCCGTTTGATCTTGAATATCGCTTAATCGGGAAAAATAAAGATATCCATTGGGTGCGTGCTCGTGGTCGCGCTAGTTTTGGCAGTGATGGCAAACCAATACGCATGTCTGGTTCGAACATGGATATGACGAGAATTAAACGCGCCGAAGAGCGCGTAATGCTCGCCAAAGAAGCCGCTGAAAAAGCCAACCAAGCAAAGTCCGAATTTTTATCGAGCATGAGCCACGAATTACGCACCCCTCTCAATGCGATTTTGGGTTACACGCAACTATTCGAATACGATTTAAATTTATCGCAACAACAACTAACGAATGTGCGTGAAATTCGTAAAGCTGGCGATCATTTATTGCAATTAATTAATGATGTACTCGACCTTGCAAAAATTGAATCTGGAAAAATGACAGTTTCTCTAGAACCAGTATTGGTAGCAAGAATCATTGCTGAAGCATTTACTCTTGTACATCCACAATCAAATGCCAAACAGATAAGTTTGTCGGCCGCAATGAACGATTGCGAGAAATTGTACGTCACTGCCGACAATGTTCGTTTGAAACAAGCATTAATTAATTTACTTAGCAATGCAGTCAAGTACAACAACCCCGGTGGTGAAGTTGAAGTACATTTGCAATTGATCGCCAATAATAAATTGCGCATCACCGTACGCGACAATGGCAAGGGCATTCCTGCAAATCGCCAAGCCGAAGTGTTTCAACCGTTCAATCGATTAAATGCCGAATTTAGCAACATTGAAGGCTCTGGCGTTGGCTTGGTCATCACCAAGCAATTGGTTGAAATGATGAATGGACAACTTGACTTTCACAGTACCGAAAGTGTCGGCACAGAGTTTTGGATTGATCTGCCCTTGGCAAGCGAATGGAATGAGGTGCCACACAGCACCATGAAGTCAGCAGATTTCCAACTGACAAATTTAGCTTTTCAGGAAAATAAAAAAATTCTCTACATTGAAGATAACCCTACGAATATACGCTTACTCGAACAATTTTTTGCGCAACATCACAATATAGTGCTAGACATTGCGGAGGAACCTTTTTTAGGTATCTACAAGGCTCGAGTTACACCACCTGATTTAATTATATTAGATATTAATTTACCCGGCATGGATGGCTTTGAAGTACTGGAGGTTTTGAAAAATGACCCGACAACAAAAAATATTCCCGTCATTGGTTTATCTGCCAATGCAATGCCTTACGATGTGGAGCGCGGAATAAAATGTGGTTTCGATGAATATCTTACAAAACCAGTAGACATTAATCATTTGATTAAAACACTGAATAAATTTTTATGCACATAAAGGTGTAGCAAAAAAATATTATCTGAATTGGCCCAGCAAAAAATATCATATAAAAAAAGGGCGCTATATCGCGCCCTTTTGACCAACTAACCATGTTTAAAATAATTATTTCAAATGGCCCAAATTCTTTTGCACAATTTGTAAAATTGGTTTGAATACTTTAGGTGCACAAGCAACAACATTGCCTGAATCCAAAAAGTCGGCACCGCCATTAAAATCACTCACCAACCCACCCGCTTCTGTCACCAATAAAATACCCGCGGCTATATCCCAGGCATTTAAATTCATTTCCCAAAACCCATCAAAACGTCCGGCTGCTACATAAGCTAAATCTAATGCAGCGGAGCCTGCGCGGCGAATACCAGCTGTTTCACCAGCAATTTCTTGCACACATGCAAGATAAGGAACTATGTGTTCGAGCGAATAACCATTAAAGGGAATGCCCGTACCAATTAATGCACCTTCCAACCCCCGGCGTGGAGAAACACGCAAGCGACGATCATTAAGTTTTGCACCGCGACCACGGCTGGCCGTAAATTCTTCACGTTTAATCGGGTCAATAATAACCGCATGTTCAAGCTGGCCTTTATATTTACAGGCAATTGAAACGGAAAAATGCGGAACACCGTGAATAAAATTTGTAGTGCCATCGAGAGGGTCAATAATCCATTCGTAATCAGGATTTTTGCCAAGTTGCACACCGCCCTCTTCACCACGAATGGTATGTTCCGGGTACGCCTTTCGGAGATGATAGATAATTTCTTTTTCGGCAGCTTTATCAACTTCGGTTACAAAGTCATTATGGCTTTTTGATTCAAACGTGACTAAATCAATACGTTCAAAAGCACGTTCAATCAGTTCAGCTGCTTTGCGACCAGCGCGTAAAGCAATCGTTAACATGGGTTCCATAGGGCACCAATAGCAAGAGGGAGTGGGTTGTAAAAGAGCATGGCCGCAGACGCAACAATTACATTGCGCCTCTCGCCGAGGGCGCGCAGTATACCAGCCAAGTCGTCCCTTCTCTAGTCGCTTTTAACACAGTAGCTTTTAACTCAGCTGCGCTTAAGGTATGTTTACGGCAAAGGGCTTGTTGCTGCAGATTTAACGCGACTAAAACTCAATATGGCCAAAACGATAATAAATAAGTTAACAATAAACACTTGATGGTAGCCGTATAAATCAGCCACGATTCCCACCATTAAACTACTAATTAAACTGCCCATATGGGTTGTGTTAGTGTAAAACGCTGAAGCAACGCCAGAACGTCCGGGCAATAAATCCTGAATAATAGAAACTCCCAACCCAGCTAAAACACCAATAAATATCGCATTAAAAATTTGCAGCACAAAAAGTTGCCAAAGCGCCGTCGCAGAATAAACCCCTAAATAAAGAATTAATGCCGATACTCCTGCTAGCTTTATCATGCTCATTACTTTAACGCGTGCAGCATAATAGCCTGCTAACAGCATGAAGGGGATTTCCAAAAAGGCAGTCGTCCCCATCACCCAGCCAAGCCATTCTGTACTTACTCCAAGGTTATCTTTGAGGTGTAACGGAATACTAATTAGATACGCATTGTTAGCGCCCCACATGAGTGAAAAGCCAATTAAGCTCAGCCATAGTGCCGTATTTTGCGCGGAGGTTAGCGGTTGAAGAGCGGGATTTTCAGCCGTTGATAGAGGGTGCTTGTGCGAGTCCAAATGTGGCAATAATTTCAGACTCAACAACCCGACCAACATAAATAGCGCGGCCGCCAAAAGATACATAAATCGAAAACCCATAAAATGCGCTAACAGAAAACCGGTCGGTGGCCCTGCAACCCAGGCAATAGCAATTTGTGCTCGTACAATGGCATTAAATAAAGGGATTTTATCACTTGGAATATTGCGCTCAGCATAGTCGAGGCTGTAGGCCATTATTTGCGAAAAAGACACTAGCGACAAACTGAATAAAAAAATCACCGTTGCGGCTACTATCCAATACTGACGTGAATAAGCTAGCAATACACAAACCAAAGTGCCGACTAAACAACAAAAAGTGACTAGCGGACGGCGATCACGCAATTTATCTGACCAATGGCCCAGCGTATGGTTATAAAACATACTCGCCAAAGCAATGCCACCAAAAGGGATGCCCACTAATAAAGGGCGAACACCTATTTCTTTGGCCAGAAACATACTCAAGGTAGGTAAAATCAAGGCAGCAACAAAACCAGCCATACAAAATAAAGCATAAATGCCCAACGCAGCCGGGCGAAATAAAAGTGTCACAAAAATAACCTAACAAATGAAATTACTGGAATAAAACAACTTGCGCTAGAATAGCCCAAAATTTTGCAGCTTTATTAACATTTTCATTTCTAAACATATTGTCCGAATTACAATCGAATTAACAGGAGCCATACCATGCAATACATCAGCATCCAAATTGCCCCTGAATTTTTAGCACAATTTGACCGTCACGATTTTTTAGCGCGAGCAAGAGCTGTTGGTAGAACACCTGAAATAGATGAATTTGTTGAAAAAGGTGAGCACTATCTACAATTTCATTTTTTTACTGAAGCACCTAAAATTTTGTGGCAGGATTTGCAAAAAGCACTCTACAATCATCCGGAATATCGTCATGTCATCTGCCCTATTTCGATAGCAGTTTACGACGATGAGAATGCTAGCGACCTTCTAACATTGCATCACTTTGATAGAAACGAAAAAATCGATCAGCTAAAGTAAATTATCGTAATTAACAGACAGTAATAAATTAACAGGTAGTATTACATTAACAGGAGATTTGAATTGAATATTAGACGCATTGTAGGCCCCCTATTAGCAATTACATTGGCAATAGGAGTAGGTTTTGGAATATGGAAATCTGGCAGCAAAAAAGCAGAAAATGATTTACGAGAAGCTACCCAGGCATCAATTCAAGACATTAAACTCCTTTCTGGTAGCGAAAGCGTTCCATACCTTAGTGACCCGCGTGTTACTGACATTCTCCTGCAAAACGGGTTGCGTTTAAGTGTGCAAAAATCTGGCTCGCGCGAAATCGCTTTGCGCACCGATTTAAAAGAATTTGATGCAGCGTTCCCCGGCGGAGTGCCTGCGGCCGAAAAAATTAAAGCAGCCACTGGCGCCAAACAAATGGTCGCCACCTTTTATACTCCGATGGTCATCGCTTCCTGGAAGCCACTGCTGCCCGTGCTAGAGGGCAATGGCCTTGTAAAACAAAAAGGTGAGCACTGGTTTTTAGTTGATATGAGCCAATTAATTGCCATGATGGAATCCAGCACGCGCTGGAAAGATTTGAAAAACAATAATGCATTTTCGGTTAGCAAAAGTGTGTTGGTATCAACTACGGACGTTCGTAAATCAAACTCGGCCGCGCAATATTTAGCACTTACGAGCTGGATTGCAAATGGTGGTAATGTTGTTACCAATGATGAAGAAATTGAACGCATTTCACCGCGCCTATTACCGCTATTTTTAAAACAGGGCTATCAAGAAAGCACATCTTCCGGTCCTTTTGAAAACTATTTGGCGATGGGCATGGGTGCAATTCCACTCGTGTTAATTTATGAATCGCAATTTTTTGAAGCGGCATTACGAAATAACTCTGTTAATCAGGATATGGTGTTGCTCTACCCCGAACCAACTGTTTACTCAAAAAGAATGCTAGTGCCACTCACAGCCAAGGGTGAGAAATTAGCGCAGCTACTTATCAGTAATCAAGAATTACAAGTAATTGCTGCAGAATACGGCATGCGTGGTAACGATCCAAAACTCTTGGCAGACGCGTTAGCCGTGAAAAACTTACCTAAAGCGCCGCAATTGAATGACGTAGTAGAAGCGCCTACATTTGAAATTTTAGAAAAAATGATTTTACGAATAGAAGCTCAACTTAAATAAATTTAATCTGGTTTTCAGGCTGCAATGCAGAATAGTGTTTGATTCAAAACCGTATGAGGCAAGGACGACCTACATGGATGTAGGAAGTTTCCCGAAGCAACCGGATCGCGAAGGGATGCCGATTCGAGCCTATAGGGATATATTTACGACGCGTTTTGAATTGAACACTATTCTGTATAGATTTATTGTTAGTAATTCAATTCACTCACATTGTCTAAAGGAAAAATACCATGTCTACGATAGAAACAAGTAATCAAATAACTGATAACCAAACAACATTAAGCGCACCAGAAGCACTGGTACTTACGCCGCCACAAACGCTAATAGCGGTAGAAGAATCCAAAGCACCGGAGATGGTACCCATAGCGGATGCCACCAAAGAAAAAGTAAATGTACAGCTGGAAAGTTTTATTAGCGGCCTGCTTGCTGAAGAATTTGGTTCAGATGGCTTTAAACAAAAAATTGACTCTGCATTTCGTTTAGGCCGCAAAGAAATTTCTGATTCTGCAATACTCAATGGCCGTTTTATGGAAAGCAATTTTGTCGGTGCAGAAGATTCAGCCGCGTTTAAAGCAATCAATCAATTGCGCAATTTATTCGACGACTTAAATCCAGCCACCCAAGGTGACTTGTTATCCAAAAATAAAATTCTTGGTTTCATTCCTTTTGGTGACAAGATGCAATCTTACTTTCGCAAATTTGAATCTGCCGGTATTCAAATTAAGAAATTAATGGAAAATTTGTATAGCGCCCAAGATGAAATTCGCAAAGACGCCATCGAAATTGAAAACACCGAAAAAAACTTGTGGGAGTCGATGCAAAAACTGCGCGCAGCGATGTATTTTGCTGAACAACTTGATTCACGCCTAATCGCCGAAGTAGAAAAAATGCGTGCAACCGATCCAATGAAAGCGCGCGCAATGGAACAAGAAGTTTTATTTTATGCGCGTCAGGCGTTGTCTGATATGTTGACGCAACAAACCATTAACGTTAACGGCTATTTGTCGATGGGCGTACTGAAAAAAACCGCCCGCGAAATGATCATTGGTTGTGATCGTATGGCCACACTCGGTATGAGTGCGCTGTCAGTCGCGACCACAGTTGCACGTGCGACGGGCAATCAAATAAAAGTAATGGAAATGCTGCAAGGCGCGTCGACAACGATTGGCGGCTTGATTGAAAGTACGTCAGTGGCACTCGGGCAGCACGTAGACAAAACCGCACAGTTTTCTGCCAACCCTACTATTGCGATTGAGCAGTTACAAAATGCTTTCGATAACACCTTTAAAGCAATGGATACTTTTGACAACTTCCGCTCTCAAGCGATTGAATCAATGGGCAAGAATAATGACATGCTGCGCGGCCTTCTGAGCAAAGGCGATGCTTACTTGGAGCGCTCCAAACAAGCTGCTGCTAGCGTTCAAGCAATGCAACAAGTCGAGGGGCCTGTCGCATTATGAAAAACAACATAATGAAAACTTCAAAGAGTTGGTATCAAGTATTTCTTGGCAGTTTATTGCTAGGTATTTTTCTAGTTGCTTGTGATCAAGCGCCTACCACAGAGGGCAACGCAGGTTCAGCCACACAGTCCAATGTTCTTCACATTTTGGCCGGTTCTGAATTAAAGGATATGGCTGATCTAGCACCCGAGGTTACGCGCAACACCGGCGTAGAACTGGTATTTGAATACACTGGCACTCTCGATGCAGTAGAGAAAATAGCATCGGGCGAAGCTTACGATGCCGTGTGGGTTTCTCACGGTAAGTATCTACAAATGACTCCCGGTGCTCGCGAACGGATCAAACTCAGCGAAAAAACCATGCTATCGCCCGTCGTCCTTGGCATTAAAGAATCGAAAGCCAAGCAATTAGGCTGGTGCAATAACGCTAATCTCACCTGGAAAGACATAGCCACAGCCGCTGAGGCCGGGAAGTTCACTTTCGGCATGACGAATCCTACCAGCAGTAATTCGGGCTTCACCGCTTTAGTGGGTTTGACAGCGGCACTTTCTGACAAAGCCGATGCGCTTACCATCGACGATGTGCGGGCTAACAAAACGTCGTCATTTTTTAAAGCTCAGCGTTTAACCGCAGGTAGCTCAGGCTGGTTAGCCGAAGCCTATTTACGCGATCAAACCTCCGTAGACGGCATCATCAATTATGAATCGGTCCTTTTGTCGATCAATCAAAACCCTGTTGCTACAGAAAAGCTCTGCTTAATTTATCCTAAAGAAGGCATTATCACCGCCGACTACCCATTGATGTTACTCAGTGATAGCAAAAAAGCGGATTTTGAAAAAGTGCTGGGTTATGTTCGCTCAAACGATTTTCAGCAACGTATGATGGAAAAAACCTTACGTCGGCCAGTCAACTCAGCCGTTAAAATCGGGGCTGCATTTCCAAACGCGCTCCTTATTGAATTGCCTTTTCCTGGCCAGTTGGATGTGGTGGATGCACTTCTCGATACCTTCTTGAATTCGGTGCGCATTCCCGCTCATAGTTGGTTTGTACTAGACACATCAGGCTCAATGGGAAAAAATGGCGGCATCGAACAGTTGAAAACAGCGTTGGCAGGTTTAGCAGGTGACGGGACCGTTACTACAACAGACAATCTCGCGCGTTTTCTCAATCGTGAACAAATAGATATTCTTACCTTTTCGCACGAGTTAAGCCCCATCGTCCATTATGAAATGGGCAGTACCGAGTCGGAAAACCTGAATACGCGCAGTAAAATTGCTCAATTCGCTAAGAGCTTAAACGCTAATGGTGGCACGGCGATTTATAGCGCGGTTCAAAGAACCTATCAGGCAGCTGCCGCTGCGCAACAACGCGAGGGCAGTAATTTCTATCAAACAATCGTGCTCATGACCGATGGGCGAAACACCGATGGCATCGGCTTTAATGACTTTAAAGAATGGTACACACAATTGCCCGCTCATCAACAAACCATACGTGTTTTTCCCGTCGTATTCGGTGAGGCAGATATAGAGGAGCTGGGTCAACTAGCGAAATTAACCGGCGGTAAAATCTTTGATGGTCGCAAAGGTAGCTTGCGCCAAGTGTTTAAAGAAATCCGGGGTTATCAATAATGAGTTTGTTAGAAACGGCTGAAAACCAAAGCAAAGGTGTTAAGACCGTGCAGTTTTTCTACAGCACCGGCAATATTGTCGGCTGCTGTTTGGCGCTCATTGGGCTGGGCTTATATTTTGCGGAAATTATCGATAGCTATTGGCCCCTCATCGTATTGGGAATGTATTTGGTGGGATATTTCATCGTTCCGCCAATCAAGGTCTCTGACGAATTAAGTGAAGACCGATTCAATGAGGATAATATCCTCCAGGCGCTTGAAGCGACGTTAAAAAAAGTAGGCCCAAAACTGCCGGAGCAAGCCAGAATTCACCTGGCTGCGATAACCAAAACTATGGAAGGTTTAGTGCCCGCACTGCAATCGGAATCTGCGGAACGGCAAATTGATGTACGCAGCCGTGCCACGATTATGGCAACCGTAACCCGTTATTTGCCACAAACGCTTGCTGCCTATTTGCGACTGCCCCCTG
>JANPKH010000063.1:0-10828 GCA_031425935.1 Gammaproteobacteria bacterium
CTTATGGTTACCAATTGTTACGAAAAAGTAAATGTGAAGTAAAACAGCACCCTAGGCTTATGCACCAAACACGTGATCTTAAGCAGAAAAATATTCTTTTCCATAAAAAAAAGCCCCGTATGAAAACGGGGCAAACAACAATAAAAGTAAATCATCGCATACAAAAAAGCATGGCTATTTTGTTATTAATCGCAAGCGAGGGTTAAATTCCCCGTGGCTTGCCACGGAATAGATTTTTGAAACAAAAATATACCTCGCTGCTTGCGGCGAGGTGTTTAATTTATTTTGCGCTCACACTAAACCAATTGATATTCCACTCTTTACCTACAGAGTCAAAACGCAATGTGTGGTTACCCATGGTCAAAGCAATTGTTGGGCTGGTTACAGTTGTCCATGTTTGCCAACCACCGGTTGCTGCAACTACTTGCGTATCCACTACTACACCATCAACTGCCACCGTAAAACCTGTGCTGCCCGGTTGAGTAGCTAACCGATAGTCAATGGCGTAATTACCCGCGGTGGCTACATTTATTTTAAACTCCATAAAATCGCCTGCATCAAAATAACCCACATCCTGACCGCCGCCCGTATCCGAGCAAGCTTCAAGTTGCAGGCCGGACATAGCACTAAAAGTTTCAGCTTCTATTTTGCCCGGAACGCTTACCCAACTCAGACCCGAACTCACAGTATCGCTGGCAAAACTTTCGTCGGTAGCAGTAAATGCGATTACCTTATAGAAATAGCTGGTATCCGCAACGATAGTGGTATCTGTGTATGCACCGACAGTAATCGCATCGCACACAGCAGCAAATGTGCCGGCAAGTGACGTACTGCGATAAACCTTGTAGCTGGTTACCATAGGATCAGTGCTGACATCCCACGTTAATGCATTGCTACCTGAGCCTTCGACGAGCTTAAGGTTGGTTGGGCGAGCAGGCAGATTGAAAATGTCCGGGGCTGTAGTGCTCACTAGCCATTTACTCAAACCAGTATGGACATCGTAAGCTTGAGTGGCATAGCTACTGAATAAGCTTTGAATTTCAGCAAGTGATGCCGTAGAAAAATCCACTTTGCCGGTCATGTCAATAATATCTTTACCAGCAACTGGCTCCATATCAATCAAGTACATTTCAGCCCAGGTATTAACGCTACTGTTGCCTTTAAACACACCGCTGAAAGTGTAAGTCTGACCACCTTGCAAAGTTATAGCTTGATAAAGAGCGGTATTGATTTCACCCGTTACACCAGCTGGACGACCAACATGCAAGACTGGACCATCGCTGCCGGTAGGAACTTTACCCGCAGTTGTGTAGTTGAAATCCAAGTCCACGCTGCCGCTGATATTCATCACAGTCCAGCCAGTATTAGCGCCAAAATTGCCATTCGTAATAACTTCAGTACTATCTGCATTGTTGAGAATACTGATTTTATCGTAAGTGACATCAGGATCAGAGCCAGCAACTGCACCCGACTTAATCACGAAATAATATGTTTTTGGCTCAGTTCCGCCCACCGTAATGGTGCCCGCTTTTTTTGCACATGCATCGGCAAAGCTGGAGTCCCAATTATTACAATCCCAGGTACTGGCTTTTGCAACCAAGCCTACACCTGAAGTGCTATTGGGATTAATTGCGTTAGTAACCATGCCCCAAGTGCCAGCGCCTTGGCCGCCGGCTGGGCTCACTAATTTGTATGACCAACTGGTAGCTGCCCAACCATAAGATGCATAAGTATCGTAAGTCGCGCGACCGATTTGACCACCCAACTCCAAGCCAGCTGATTGCCACGGCTGAAACTCACCTACTAATAATGGAACATTGAGATCAGTCATACGGGTATTCCAATAACAAACGCCGCCAGTACCCGCTGCACCACAACGCAGCCAATCGCGATGGATCATGTAAGGACTATCGCCTGGACGATCGCCAAATAAACCAGGATATGGATGTATTTCAAACGCGACATTGGTTTGGCCTTTAGCCACAGGGTCGCCGTATGCATCAATGTCGCCGAAATGACTTGGCAATAAAACAATGTGTTTGCTATCGATGGCACGAATAGTGTCGTACAACTCATTAACGCGAGTTGCCATGATTGCCGCAGTTGAGCCCCATGGCTCATTAAGCGGATCGTAAGCCGCAACTACAGGCTCATCTTTGTACCTGGTTGCAATTTGCTGCCATAACCATTTAGTTCGCTCTTGGTTTTCAGTGCTAGTCCAGTATTCATTTTTACCGGAACAGCCGGTATGGTCATTCATTGTTTGCCCGCCAGCAGCACCGTGCAAATCAAGAATGACATAGATGCCACGCTTTTTAGCTTCAGCAATTGACCAATCAATATAAGTCCAAGCATCAGGACGCAGCGTTTTGAAGTTCAGCTCATCTTCGATAACGTTCCAATGTATAGGTAGACGCACGATATTGAAGCCGAAAGCCTGAATTTGGTCCCAATCCCGCTCTGTAAACCAGCTATCCCGAAAGAGCTTGATGGTCGCTTCTTTATCAGCATAACTAAAACGATCAGTTAAAGTTTTTTCCAAGGTACATTGGTCACTAACACCATTACCACCCTGACCCATCATCCAAAACTCTTGCACCAGCCAATTGCCGATATTGGTGCCTTTAAGATTTATGCGGGTACCGTTTTCCTTTGCCCAGAAAGCGCCATCGGTATGCAGCATAGTTAGGCCCGAAGCATCACTACCAGCGGATGAACTGGCAGTACTACTGGCCGGCGTGCTAGCCGCTGTACTGGCTGGCGTACTCGTTGCGGTAGCAGCAGAAGAGCCGCCTGATGACCCGCCGCCACATGCGGCCAAGCCCAACAAACTCAAACTTAAAATGATGCCCGGCGCTATAGCGCGCAAGTGCAATGTAGATGATGTGAACATAAACTAACCCCGTGATGATTGCCTGCAGACATTGAGTAATGGTCTAGAAAATATTTTTATGGTTAAGTCTTTTTATAATGCCGATTGGCCTAGATTGGTCGTACTGCAATTTAACCATCGCCAGTCTCGCTAAAAGTATCAAGCAGCGCGCCCGAGTAAATTTAATCGTACCTACTTCGCTATTGTGGGAAGTGGAAACATTGAAAATTATGAATAGTTGCGCAGTTTTTCGTTCGTTGTCGCTCTTGCGCAAGATATGCCCTATCGTTAAGGTAGGTGCGCGTCCACCTTTAATGTAGACGCATACAAACTCAAATATAGGTTAACAGGCATAAATGGCGGCTGACTAGCGCGACTAATTACCATAATAATGGTGTGTTTTACGGGGGCTACATGAGTCAAGCAGTGTTTAATTTTCACGATCTCATCTTGTTGATGACTGCCATCTTGTGCACTTTTTTTGCGCTACTACTGCTTATTACCAACCCGCCTAATAAAGTCAGTAATTACTTTCTAGCTGCTTTTTTATTGACCCATGCGTTTATTCCTTTGAACGAGTTAATTTTGTGGGGAGCGGTATTTAAATTACACATTCGCGAACATGCCCCGCAGTTAAATTTTGTGTGCGGCTTCGCCTATTACCTTGATGCTGCCTTGCTCTATTTTTATGTGAAATCATTGGTGTTTCAAGATTTTCAGCTGTTTAAGAGAGACTCAATTCACCTATTACCCTTAGGTCTATACGGCTTATTTATGTTTCTGGCTTTTTATCGCCTACCGGCAGAAGTGCAATTAAACTGGGTGACGAATGAAACTTTCACCTATAGCCGTGGCTATGTAACCTTGGAGCTTTTATGCATGGTGATGCGAATGTTTTACTGTATTGCCTGTTTTAAATTAATTTTAAAATATAAAGATATTCTTGAAGCGACGCGCTCCAATATTGAGAAAGTGGATATTTTTTGGCTCAAATTATTAGTCATTGGCTTTTTGATAGTGGCCTTTTTGGAGACTCTGCTTAGCCTCTCGAAGATGGTAGGTGTATTTTTTGGCTATGAATTTCAACATTCCAGCTTCAACATTTACGAAATTATTGGGCTTACCAGCTACTACGCATTGTTTATATTGGTAAGTACCTTGGTGTTTACCAGTATGCGTTATTTCGTTAATTTTGAAGCGATAAAACAAAAAGATAAGGATTTACTTAAAAAACCACCACAAGAAAAACTACTCAACCCGCTGCTGGCAGGCAACATCGATAAAATGATGCGTACGAAAAAACCTCACTTAGAGCCTGATATAACCTTGGAAATATTGGCTGAAACATTGGAAATGCAAGCAAAAGATTTATCGTTATTCATTAATCGCCATTTCAAGAAAAACTTTTGGGAATTTATTAACGAATACCGAATCGAGGAAGCCAAACAACTACTAACGGCGCAAAACAACGAGTCCAAAACCATCACCGATATTTATTTGGAGGTTGGCTTTAATAGTAAGTCGGTTTTTAATACTTTTTTCAAAAAGCTGACCGGAGTAACACCTTCAGATTATCGTCAAGGTGCACTAAAAGTTAAGCCTGATCCCATTGCTTAAATGGTGATTGAGCTATACATAAATTGCGGTGAAAAAATTACCGTTTTTTTCCTCAAGCTTATCGCTTTACCTACGATTAAAATTTGCGCTTTGATATACAGAAATCTAAACAACAACACCGGTGAATCGTTGTACCGGTGTTGTTGAATTCTAGTTTTTTATTGTGCAGTTAATTGCCACCAGTTAATGTTCCAGCCGCCTACTTTGCTGTAGATTACTAAGTCTTGCTGCCCGGCAGTTAAATATACGGAGGAGTTAATGGTTACCCAATTCTGCCAACCACCCGTATTAGGTACTGTTACGGTTACCAAATCACTAGCGCCCTTACGAACAGTAAATTGACCACCAGCATAAGCTGTGGCTACACGGAACTGTAAATTGTAGTTGCCAGTCGTTGGTACATTGATGGGGTAGCTCATCCAATCATTGTTATCGATGTAACTAACATTAAAACCGCCGCCTGCATCAGCGGTGGTTTCCATACGCATACCACCATGATAAGCAAACATTTCTGCCTCAATTCGATTACCTACCGTGGGCTTCCAATTCATCCAATACGCAATGTTTTCATTGCGCACCAAAGGCTGAGTAGCAAATTGACGGAAATAGCTTTCGATTTGTGCAATGCTGGCACTGCTAATGTCGATGGTACCAAGTGCTCCACCATTGCTGCTGTTGGTCACCATGCCCCAAGCCCAACTACTCGTGTCTCCATTTGAGCCGCTGAAGGAAACACTTTTGTAAGCCCAGTTCGTGGCTGCCCAACCATATTGGTTAAAGATATCGTAGGCTTTGCGGGTCATTTGGCCGCCATAGCTACCTAACATCGTCCAAGGTTGAAATTCACCTACTAAAAACGGCGTACCAAGTGCTGCAATTTTGTTGTTCCAATCGCACGATTCGCCAACACCACCAGCATTACAATGCAACCAATTGGAGTACATATTGGCCTGACCGGCGCCATAGGTAGCCGTGTCATTCCAGCCCCAAAGTCCGGGATAAAAGTGCATCCACATTGAAACGTTGGTAAGACCGCGGCTGTTCGGGTTGCCGTAAGCATCTATGCCACTATTATGGCCGGGCAAGAGGATTACGTGATTGGCATCTTTAGCGCGCACAACGTTAAACAATTCGTAAGAGAAGTTAGCAAGTGTGGTCGCATCCGTACCCCAAGGTTCATTAAGCAAATCATATGCGGCAATAGCGGTGCGACCAGCGTAGTGGGATGCAACTTTGTCCCATAACCATTTAGTGCGATCTCTGTAAGTAGCGCTGGTCCACAATTGCGCTGGACCAACACAGCCATCGTGTTGTTCACTGGCTGCTGCCTGACCGCCCACGGTACCGTGTAAGTCAAGAATCACATACATGCCACGCTTTTCAGCTTCGTTAACTGCCCAGTCCAAATATTGCCATGCATCTGGCCGCAGGTTGTAAGGGTTATATTCATCTTCAACCACACTGTAAAGGAACGGAATGCGCACGACGTTCATCCCCATCCCTTTCATATAATCAAAGTCACGCGTAGTGATCCAACTATCGCGGAATACTTTCATCAGGCGCTCTTTTTCTGCATTGCCAAACCGACCTGCGAGTGCGCCTTCCAGTGTGCACTGATCGCCAATTTTATTGCCGAACGCGGACATGGATTCATTCATCATCCAAAACTCTAACTGCAACCAATTGCCAAGATTTGTTCCACGTAAATGCACGCGATTGCCGCTGGCATCAACCCAGTAATGACCGCTTTGTTTAATGGCAGGCAGACTGTTATTTACCTCAGCAGTCAAGTTCACCCAATTAATATTAAACCCACCCGCTTTGGCAAAAATGCTGAGGCTTTGCACACCTCGGCTGAGATATACCCGCGAGGTTACGGTTGTCCAACTTTGCCACCCACCAGTGTTGGGAACACTGGTAACAGCGCTTACATCCTTGGCATTTTGGCTCAATACAATTTGACCGCTCGCCGAAGTAGAGGCAACACGATATTCCACTTTGTACCAACCCGTAGTGGAAGGGTTGATCGAGTAGGTCATCCAGTCATTGGTATCAATCCAGCCGACATTCTGCCCGCCGCCAGTGTCTGTAGTATTTTCAAGCTGCACTCCTGCCATACCGGTAAAGGATTCCGCTTGAACCTTGCCTGGGATTGCAACTTGTGCCGCACAAAGATTGGTTAAAAATGCTACGACTAATACTAGGAACGTTTTGGGTAGTAGGAACGTTTTGGCTAGCAGGAGCGCTTTGGGCGAATAAGTAGCAAGCCCCTGCGTGAGGTGACGTTTAAGCATAATTTGTACCTGTAAAGTTATTGTTATCACAGAATACGAAGCCTGAAATACAGCGAAGTAAAGCAGTTGATTGCGCAGGATTCGCCCGCTCAGGCTAAATTTTTTGCCAAACGCTGTCGTTCTAGTAAATATTTATTTTTAAAAAGTAGCGTAATCGAACGCGTGACTGAGGAAAATCCTTTCACAAATCGACATTTTTCAAGGGGGCTTTTCCATTAGCGGATAGCAGCTAGCAAATAGTAGAAAAGACTCCATCTACTAACTTACTCAAGGCTTATGGGCTTTCGCT
The DNA here is from genome assembly GCA_031425935.1 of Gammaproteobacteria bacterium. Classification (GTDB taxonomy): domain Bacteria; phylum Pseudomonadota; class Gammaproteobacteria; order Pseudomonadales; family Cellvibrionaceae; genus Cellvibrio. The sequence continues at coordinate 7,073 of JANPKH010000063.1, forward strand.
AAATAGTCATGGCTTTGCATTTCTAGCAAGCGACTTATCGTACGCTGAAATTCGAAATTTAACTTTCCTTCCGAATAGAGGTTCGTTAGAGGGAGAGCAGCAGATAGCACTAACTTAATATTGTGATCATAAAACTCATCCACCAAACTAATAAATCGACGCGCTTGGTCATCATTACTTCGTCCCATGCCTGGCACATTGCTGATAAATACGGAGTGATACTCTTTAGCCAACTCAATATAATCATTTTGGGAGCGAGGGCCGTCACATATCGCATCAAAATCAAACCAGATCACACCATCCGCCAAATAACGCGTTTGAATCGGGCGGCCTTCAATTATCACGGCAATATTGGCGCGCTCATCCGTCAGTGAAGTTAACAAACTGCGGAATCCTTTCTGCAGACTTTGGTCAGCAGTGGCATCTAGCGGCGAATGATAAAGTTCGGCTTGCTCTAACGCACGCAAACGATAATCCACTCCACCATCCACATTGATAACTTGCGTATTTTTTTTAAGTAATTGTATGAACGGCAAAAAGCGCGCGCGCTGCAAACCATCCTTATACAAGTCATCAGGCACAATATTAGAGGTGGCCACCAAAACAACACCGCGATGGAATAACTCGGACATAAGTGCGCCAAGAATCATAGCGTCGGCAATATCAGACACAAAAAACTCATCGAAGCAAATAACACGAGCTTCGCTACTGATAATATCAGCTACTTTTTGCAAAGGATTTTTTTGCTGATCCAGACGTTCAAGTTCCGTGTGCACACGTCGCATGAAGCGATGGAAATGTATACGCATTTTTTTTGGGAAAGGTAAGCTTTCATAAAAGTTGTCCATAAGGTAGGTTTTGCCACGTCCTACCCCGCCCCAAATATACAAACCAACGATAGGTTTTTGTGTAAATCGGCTAAGAAAAAGCTTAATTAACCTGCGAATAATATTTGCCTGGTGTTTATCTCTCCAATCCGCAATCAATTGCAAATAAAGATTTTGCAAGTGTTCAACAGCATGTGCTTGTGCAGCATCACGGCGAAAATCGCTGCGCTGCAAATCGCGCTGATACCTTTCGACAGGAGATAAATTCATAAAAGCGGCTATGTTATTAAAATAATTAAGATTAAATCTGATCTAATAATTTTTCGGTAAGATCAGCTTTTAAAGTCGATAAACAACCGTGAAAAAAATGCCCCGCAGTTGGATAGCGAATTAAGGCTACATGTCCACTTAATGCAGCTATCCACGCATAAACTCCATTGGCATTAACGAGCTCATCTTTATCACCCTGTACGATACAAACAGGCGCTGTGAATTTACCATTAGAATCGTAAGCGTAACGTTCGACCGGCGGTGCAACCAACGTCAAATGCACCAGCCCATCAACTTGATAACTAGCCCGTGCGGCAATAGAAGAACCAAAAGAAAATCCCGCCAATAATATTGCTCGGTCCGGTAAAGTATTTTTAGCCCAACGAACAACTGCTAATAGATCATCTAGTTCGCCTACGGCATTATCAAACACGCCCTGGCTTTTGCCTACACCGCGAAAATTAAAGCGCACGACTTGAATACCAAGGTCGCGGTATGTACGCATTAAAGTAGATATGACTTTGTTATCCATCGTACCACCCTGCTGTGGGTGCGGATGACAAATAATAGCCAAAAGATGCTTGTTCGTTAATGCTCCTTCGACATCAGCATTTGTTAACACAGCATCTATTTGACCGACTGGGCCAGAGATGATTAATTTTGTTTCTTTTTCATCCAAAATCATTTTTTAATCAACAAAATATGAAAGTTTAAAGGAGAGTGATAATTTTTTGCCTAACAATTTTAACATTAGGCTTATACTGTTAAGGTAACCTTTAAGAATTAAACCTATGCGTCTTATAATTTGCGCTTTAGTATGTGATTTCAACTTTCTCGATAATCGTTAAGGAGACTTTTGTGTTCTCACTCAGCACTCTTGTTTTTACCGGATTCTTTTTTTTACTGTGCGGAACTGCGTTGGGCGCATTTTTGCTCCATGTATTCCGCTCCAGCATATATAGCCGTGAACTTGAACAACGCTTGCATCAAGCTGAAACTGCTTTGCAAAGCTATCAACGTGATGTCGCTGAGGCATTTGCTCAAGCAGCCCCGCTCATTCAAAATTTAACCCAAAGCTACCGTGAAGTGCATGAACATTTAACTAGCAGCGCGTTAAAATTAGCTACGCCAGAAATTAGCCGCAATATATTGGATGCGTCTAATGCGAGCTTGATCGACACCAAACCCGGCTATATTACTGCACAATCCATACACCCTCCTCGCGATTGGGCACCTAAAGATGCTGGCAGCAAAGGTACACTAAGCGCAGATTATGGCTTGCGCGATGACGAACCAAGCTACCCTGCTCGGCCCACCGAAACACCGGATGATTACGATTTTGATGGCGCGTCAAAACGCTATTAAATTTGCACTCACCCTCTCGGCTTACCCCTCGTTTTCCCGGGGGCGCTTTTATAAATAGCCTGCAATTGAGTTCTTCCTATGAAACTACAACGTCTGCTGCAATATGTAGGATGGCCAATAGCAGCAGGTATTATTATTGCCCTTTTATCGCTTCTTCTTTTTCCTCAATTACGAGCTCAACATAATCCCGTAACCCCTACAGCCTACAATGGTTACGGCCCTGTATCCTATGCTGATGCAGTGAGCCGCGCCGCGCCCGCCGTAGTCAATATTTACACCGAAAAAAAGGTACTACAACGCGCTCCCAGCTATTACAACAATCCCTACTATCGCCGTTTTTACAACAACTCCAACACACCACTGCAAGAGCGCATGCAAAAAACCTTAGGGTCAGGCGTTATTGTAGATAATAAAGGCCTAATTTTAACCAACAATCATGTCATCAACGGTGCCGATAAAATCCAAATACTGCTTTATGACGGCCGCATTACTTCAGCGGAACTCATTGGCGTAGATGTCGAAAATGATATTGCCGTGCTTAAGATTCAACTCGATAAACTGACCGCTATCAATATAGATGAGCCCGGTAACATCCGGGTTGGTGACGTAGTGTTAGCGATTGGCAACCCTTTTGGCGTTGGTCAAAGTGTTAGCCAGGGAATTGTAAGTGCCACTGGTCGATGGAATTTGGGCATAAACGAACTTGAAAATTTTATTCAAACCGATGCCGCTATAAATCCAGGCAATTCCGGGGGCGCCTTGATTGACGCGCGGGGCAATTTAATTGGAATTAACACAGCTCAACTGGATGAAACGACCGCGGCGTCAGTGGGGATCAGCTTTGCAGTACCAGCAGAAATTGCGATGAAATCACTCAAACAAATTATTGAATTTGGCGAAGTTAGACGCATTTGGCTGGGCATATCCGCAGAACAGTTAAGTGCCAGAGGCGTAGAAGTTTATGGCATGGAAGGTCTGATCGTGACTGCAATAGAAACGGGCGCACCTGCTGACAAAGCAGGCCTTAAGCCAAAGGACATCATAACTCACATCAACGATCTAGCCGTCAGTGACGGGCACTTAGTAAAAAACTTGGTAGCCGATATTGAACTAGGTAGCGAAATCAAAATTCGCATTTTACGCGACGGTAAAACTATGGAATTAAAAGCTATTGCAAAAATGCAACCAAGCGCTCATAGGCAAACTTAGTCACTAACTTTAGTTATACGATATTCCGCTGAACGCGCATGCGCTTCAAGATATTCACTGCGAGCCAACACCGAAGCAACTTTAG
>JANPKH010000064.1:0-23405 GCA_031425935.1 Gammaproteobacteria bacterium
AGAACGTAAGATTACTGAAAAACGATTAGATGAATCAGTAAAAAGAATTTTGCAATTAAAATATGATCTTGGCTATTTCGATAATGCATACGCGGAACCAGAAGCCGTTAAAAACTTTGGTCGCCCTGAATATAAAAAAGCTGCCTTAGAGGCCGCACGTGAATCCATTATTTTATTAAAAAATACTGATAACACTTTACCACTGGCGAAGAATAAAAAATATTTAGTCGTTGGGCCCAGTTCTGATTCGCTAACATCACTCCACGGCTGCTGGTCTTATACATGGCAAGGCACAGAGGATAAATATTTTGCAAAAGATACCTTAACTATTGCTAAAGCGATAAAAGCTAAAGTAGGTGATGGCAATGTTATTCAACTGCAAGGCACTGACTTCGATACCAAAGATATTAATATTGCCGACGCCGTAAAAGCTGCTAAAAATGTTGACGCGATTATTGTTGCCTTGGGTGAAAATGCTTACGCAGAAACGGTGGGCAATATTAATGATTTAGAACTACCGGAAATACAACAGAAACTAGTAAAAGAATTAGCGGCAACGGGTAAAACAATTGTGCTGGTATTATCTGAAGGCCGCCCAAGAATTATTAGAAAAATCGAGCCGAATGTTAAAGGACTACTACTAGCCAATTGGCCAGGCTCTCAAGGTGCTACCGCAATAGCGGATGTACTTTTTGGAGACTACAACCCCGATGGAATCTTACCTTACACTTACCCAAGGTTCAGTGGAGAACTGCTAACTTATGACCACAAATGGCTGAGTGAAGCAGTTGAACAAGCGTTACCGGTGTATAAATTTTCATATGTGTTTAATCCACAATATCCTTTTGGGCACGGCCTTAGTTACACAACATTCGAATACAGTGATTTAACTTTAAATGCGAATAAATTCACAGGCAATGAAAATATTCAAGTCAGTATTACCGTTAAAAATACCGGCAAAATAGCTGGCAAACATACAGTCGAATTATACAGCCGCGATCTCTACGCTTCGATTACTCCATCGGTAAAAAGATTAAGAAAATTCCAAAAGATATCCTTAGCACCAGGAACTTCGCAAACACTTACATTTGAATTAAACAAAAGTGATCTTGAGTTTGTGAATGCTGATTTGAAAACAGTAACTGAAGATGGAGATTTCGATCTCTTCATTGGCAACTTAAGTAAAACATTCGCTTATGTGAATAAGTAACGCAGAGTTGACGTCACGCCAAAAGGATTTGGCACGATTAAGGAAATTTCGCAAAAAACACATACCCAAAAAGGCTAATTAACAATATTTTCAATGAAAGTAAATTGACTTGATAAACACGCATGTAACCGATTACACTTCGCAGGATGAATATCTATTCTGCAATAGAGTGATTTGAACTATTCACAGAAGGAACATTTAGCTTAAATGTCAATCTGAGAGCAGTCATCTGCTATGCTTAGCATTCACTATCGCCTCAGATTGCAACTTTAATGAGCACTTGCGCTCACAATAACCTTACTGTTTTTCTGTGAAGTTATACCGCAACGCTTCATTACTAAAATATATTTTTCTTTACGTTGTCGTTCATTTTTTTCATGAAACAGCCAGTTAGAATCCACTGGCCGAAAATCTAACTACTATTATTTCGCTCAAAAGCGCCGACAAAAATCATGAATAATAATATTAACGCCCTGCATATCGCTGATCTAAATCGCCGCAACGTCATCAAGCAAATTGCGACCTTTTGCGGCTTGGCACTATCAGCAAGCTCATTAGAGTTAATTGCAGCGGACTCGAAAATCAATAAAGATAATTCGAAAAATTCACGAGGCTTACTAAACACAAATCAAATCGCACTTATCCGGCAGCTGGGCGAAATTATTATTCCTGCCACAGAAACTCCTGGGGCCATTGCTGTTGGTGTACATATCTTTATTAATCGTCATTTAGTTGATTGCTTCAGTCAACAAGAACAACAACAATTTATGTCCGGGTTAGAAAAAATTGACAACGCCTCTAAAAAATTATGGCATAAAAAATTTATAAAGGCTTCATCAAAACAACAAATTGCATTGTTAACCGACATGGAAAAAGCTCAGGGTGAATTTGATAGCAATGACCGCATTTTTTTCAAACAACTCAAAGGATTGGTTATGTTTGGTTACTACACCTCAGAAATTGGCGCTACCCAAGAGCTTGCTTATTTAGCAATTCCCGGCAACTTCAAGGGCGAAGTAAAATTTAACACCGTCGGCAAAGCTTGGGCGCTGTAATTTTTTAAGAAACCTTATCCAATAACAATATTATGCAGATCCCGTCATGGAAAAAAATATTTACATTACAAAAACCGCTGAAAAATTTGATGCTATTGTCGTTGGCTCTGGCATTACCGGTGGCTGGGCGGCCAAAGAGTTGTGCGAAAAAGGTCTAAAAACATTAATGGTTGAACGCGGTCGCCCAGTTGAGCATCGCAAGGATTATGTTGGCGAAGGCGTAAAGCCCTGGGAGATGGATAATCGCGGCAAAGTAAAATATCAACTCGTTGAAGATCAATATCACATTCAAAAAAAATGTTACGCATTTAACGACGCCACCAAACATTTTTTCGGAAATGATCGCGACTTACCTTATAGCACTCCTGAAGGCAAACCATTTAGCTGGATTCGTGGCAATCAACTTGGGGGGAAATCTTTAATTTGGCATCGGCAATCGTATCGGTGGAGCGATTTGGATTTCAATGCCAATGCTGCTGATGGTCACGGTGTTGATTGGCCCATTCGTTACAAAGATTTAGAATCCTGGTACAGCTATGTTGAACACCACGCCGGCATTAGCGGCGCAGCAGAAAATATTTCCGTACTACCCGATAGTGTTTTTTTACCCCCATTTGAATTTAATAGTGTTGAGCTCGTATTAAAGAAAAAAATCGAAGAAAAATACACTGACCGAAAATTGATTATGGGCCGTTGTGCGCATTTGTCCCAACCGGCACCGCACCATACCGCGCAAGGCCGAATTCAATGCCAGACACGCAATGAATGTCAAAAAGGTTGCTCTTTTGGTGCTTATTTTTCAACACAAAGTTCAACGCTTCCCGCTGCACTTAAAACAGATAATTTAACTATTGCCACCAACGCTATTGTGCATAGCGTTATTTACGACGCAAATACTAAACGCGCCACCGGAGTGCGGGTCATTGACAGTGAAACCATGGAAACGCGGGAATATTTTGCGAAGGTAATTTTTCTCTGCGCTTCAACGCTTGGTACTACGCAAGTCATGCTCAACTCGATCAGCGAAACTTTTCCTAATGGAATCGCCAACTCATCTGGTGCACTCGGCCATTACTTAATGGATCACTTATATGGCGCTGGTGCATCAGGTCGAGTGGAGGGCTTTGAAAACGAATATTATTCTGGCCGTCGCCCCACCGGACCTTACATGCCGCGCTTTCGCAATGTGTTAGATAAGCATCCCGCATTTGTCCGAGGTTACTCTTTAGGCGGCAGTGCCGCACGTGAGCATTGGGACAAATTTAACGAAAAAGATGGATTCGGTGCCGATTATAAACAACAAATCCGTAATGCCGGTAGTTGGATTTTTAGCTTAAGTGGTTCAGGCGAAATGTTGCCGCGCTTTGAAAATCAGGTTAGCTTACACCCCACGAAAGTTGACAAATGGGGCATGCCACAATTACATATTGATTGCACTTATTCTAAGAATGACATAAAAATGCGTGAAGATATGGCCGACACCGCCGCCGAAATTTTGGAATCCATTGGCGTTAAGGATGTGGTGAAATTTAACCGCAGTACTGAAGAGTGGCAGCCTGGACTATCCATCCATGAAATGGGTACAGCGCGCATGGGCAAAGATCCAAAAACATCAGTATTGAATCGCCATAATCAAGCACACGATATTCCTAATTTATTTGTCACTGATGGCGCCTGTATGACATCCAGTGCATGGCAAAATCCATCACTTACCTATATGGCTATTACTGCACGTGCTTGTGATTACGCAGTAAAACAATTAAAACTTGGCAAGCTATGATACTTATACAACAACATATTTTTCAATAATTAGAGGAATCTTTATGCAAACAATAAACCCATTAAAGTTTTTATTGATCATCGCCTTTAGCTTGATCACAAGCATTGCGCAAGCGGCTCCCACAAACCCGGAATTGAGTGTGCAGCTTTGGTCAGTAAAAGATGATGTAAGTAAAGATTTTGAAGGTACACTCAAGCAGCTCGCTAGCATGGGATTTCAAGGTGTAGAATTTGCTGGGAATTTTGGTAGCTATGCTAGTGATCCGGCTGGGCTAAGGGCTTTTTTAAAAAAAACCGGACTGAAAGTCTCGGGAGCTCACGTACAATTCGATAAACTTTCAGCAGAAAACTTTGAAAAGACTGTGGCCTTTTACAAAGCCATCGACTGCAATTATTTAATTATTCCCATGGATAAACGCGCATTTACACACGAAGGTGCAAAAACAGTGGCGCGAGAATTAAGCGCAATGGAAAAGAAACTAAAACCTATGGGAATGCACATGGGTTATCACAACCATAAAGAAGAAATGCTGGATCAAAATGGCAGCACTACCTGGGATACGATTGCCAAAAATACTCCTAAAAGCGTAGCGCTTGAACAAGATGTGGCTTGGTCAGAAGCTGCTGGTAAAGATCCCGTCGCAATTATTAAACAATATCCAGGACGCATTATTGCTACACATTTCAAAGCTGCTGCTCCAGGTGCGAACAACAACGAAAATCCTATCATCGGCCTCGATACTACCGACTGGAAATCATTAATCACCGCTAGCCGCACCATTGGCGGTACTCAATGGTTTGTTATTGAGCAAGAAGTCTATCCTGAAGGTATGTCGCCAATGCAAAGCGTTGCTGCATCATTAAAAGGGTTGCAACAAATTATGGCAGAGATGAAAACAGAAAAATAAAATCCATCACAAAAAAAATGGCATCTCGCGATGCCATTTTTTAACAACTTTCTTAGTTAAAACCGCTTATTTTTTTAATTGCAAAAAATCTAAAATTTTTGAACTGCAACAATTTAGGCCTTCATATTGAAAAATGTAGCGCGATAGTGCTGCAACTCTGCAATTGAATCTTTAATATCATCTAGCGCCAAATGTGCTCCCGATTTTTTTACACCCTCAATCACATCGGGCCGCCAACGACGAGCAAGTTCTTTTACCGTGCTCACATCCAAATTGCGGTAATGAAAATAAGCCTCCAGCTTAGGCATACCGCGTACTAAAAAACGTCGGTCCTGACAAATCGAATTGCCACAAATGGGCGATTTACCTTTAGGTACCCACTGCTCCAAAAACTTAATCGTTTCCGCTTCGCCTTGCTCGGCGCTGATAGTACTCTCACGTACCCGCTGCGTAAGGCCAGATTTACCATGCTGGTTAGTATTCCACTCATCCATAGCAAACATGATGCGGTCAGGTTGATGAATGGCAAACACCGGGCCTTCAGCAAGAACATTTAAGTCAGCATCGGTCACAATGGTCGCCATTTCAATAATGACATCCGTATCCGGATCAAGACCTGTCATTTCCAAATCAATCCAAATTAAGTTGTTTTCATTGAGCTTTAGATTAGACACAGGTTTTTCCTCGATAAATAGGGCACAATTGCACGCAGCTTAAAGCAAATATTCAGTGTAGCCAATTTACACTTACCACACTGATTAATCACACATATTAAATTAAAGAAATCTAAGCGCATGACTAAACGCAAACTCACTCGCCGCCAGCAGTGGCGCATCGAAAAAATTCACGATGAGCGTACGGTGCGCGCTACCAAGCGCGACAACCTTGCCGAAGACCAGCTAAATGAAAGCGACTTAGGCCCAGAACAACATGGCCTTATTATTACCCATTACGGCATGCAGCTTGTGGTTGAAGCAACCGAGGGAGAAATGGCTGGCCAAAGTGTGCGTTGCCATTTTCGCAGCAACCTGGGCTCATTAGTCACTGGTGACCGCGTAGTGTGGCGCATGGGCAATCCGCTTGGCGTGGTGGTGGCGGTATTACCGCGCACTACAGCATTGCAACGCCCCGACCCGCACGGCGACATGAAAACTATCGCCGCCAATATTGATCGTATTATTGTTGTGGTCGCACCTTACCCGGAACCACACGCTAATTTAATTGATCGTTATTTAGTGGCGGCAAACTCCATTGCTATTGAACCAGTTTTGCTCATTAACAAGACAGATCGAATTGATGACGAAACCCGCGACAAAATTCATTATTTAGAAAAAACCTATCGTGCATTAGGCTATCAAGTACACATGGTATCCACTAAAAATGGCGCAGGCCTGGAAGAATTCAGAGAATATTTAACACATTACACCAGTGTATTTGTAGGCCAATCAGGGGTAGGTAAATCATCGTTAGTGAATGCGCTTTTACCAGAAAGTAATTTGCGCGTGGGAGAATTAACCGAAAGACAACTTGGTTCGCATACCACCACTAGTGCTACGCTGTTGCACTTTCCCGGTGGCGGTCATTTAATCGATTCACCCGGCATTCGTGAATTCGGTTTATGGCATATGGATGAAACCGAAGTGCTCGAAGGATTTATAGAATTTCGCCCCTTTCTCGGGCATTGTAAATTCCGCGATTGTTCACACCGCCACGAACCGAGCTGTGCCATTTTAAAAGCACTCACCGATGGAAAAATTAGCCACACTCGTATGGATTCCTATCGCTACATTCTGCGAACTTTAAAAGAATAAGCCTGAAGATGGCTATTAAATTTCCAGTTTATTGATGAGAAAAATCATGAAAAATATTTTACAAACTTTTATTTTACTGACATTGTCACTAAATTCTTTTGCGCAAATCAACCAACCCAAAGAAATTAAAACCTTTCAAAAATTTGGTGCTTACACAGTTCACTATAATGTTTTTAATAGCAAACTAATTCCACCCGAGGTTGCAAAAATTTATAACCTCACTCGCGCTAAAGATCTGGCGTTAATGAATATTAGCCTTACTAAAACCGAAAATGGCACTACCAGCCTCGGGCTTCCCGCAGGCGTAAAAGCGAAGGCAATTAATTTAATGCAACAAACCAAACAACTCGAATTTATAGAAATTAAGGAGCCGGAAGCCACTTATTACCTGACCCCTATTCGTTACATTAATGAAGAAGACCTACGTTTTGAAGTGAGCATTTTACCCGCAGGCGAAACAAGTCCGTTAACCATTACATTTAATCGTCGGTTGTATACTGAAAATTAATACCATGTACATTTAACTCCTTTTATAAGAATCTGAATAAGGCTTTTCTATGCTAACCCACCCCATGCCTGACCCTATTGCTATTTCACTGGGGCCCATTGCTGTCCATTGGTACGGCTTAATGTATGGTATAGCGTTTTTGCAATTTATTTTACTCGGCAATTACCGCACTAACCTACCGCACATCAAAGCCCAAGGCTGGACTAAAGACGACGTCAGCGACATGATGTTTTATGGCATGTTTGGTGTAATTATTGGTGGGCGTTTAGGCGAAGTTATTTTTTATCAGCTGGAGTATTTTCTGCAGCACCCGCTCGAAATTTTTCAAGTATGGCGCGGCGGCATGTCGTTTCATGGAGGCTTTCTCGGTGTGGTTATTGCCATGTATATTTGGGCACGCAAATCAAATCGAGCGCTGGGGGATGTTTATGATTTTATCGCACCGCTGGTACCACTCGGTTACGCAGCAGGCCGCATTGGAAACTTTATTAATGCGGAGTTGCCAGGGCGTATGGCAAGCGCAGATTTACCTTGGGCGATGATGTGGCCAAACGTATCTTACCCGGTTCATCCATCACCCATTTATCAAGCCTTAGCGGATGGCCTGTTGGTATTTATTATTTTATGGATTCTTGGTAGCAAACAGCGTCCGCGCTGGGTGCTAGGTGCGAGCTACACATTACTCTATGGCTGCACGCGATTTTTCACCGAGTATTTTCGCACCCCGGATTATGAAGTAAGTTTTTTAGGTGTCCCAATTTCGTCAGGACAATTATTAAGTTTACCAATGATTGCTGTAGGATTAGGCGTAATTGTGTGGGCGTATTCGAAGCCACAATCGATCAAGGCCAGTGAAAATTTGCGCTAAATTTTTTGTATAAAAAAAATCCCGCACGAAAAGATACGGGATTTTTTATGCTCACTTATCGATAAAAACTTTAGCAGAGCATTCAGCCTAAAACTGGCCACGCTCGTTGATATTGTTCAATATCCACATGAGTATGAACCGTGAATAAATTTGCTGCTCGGCTATGTTGAGTTAACGCATCTGCTGCCAATAACACCACACCCGCAGTCCAAGTGGTTTTTTCTTTCGGCCAGATAACCTGGTTTTGAAAGTTATAACCTGTCCAATAACCACCATCATCATCCATAAATTGATGCAGCCAACTAAATAAACTGAGTGCTTTTGCATGCTCATCTGCGGCTAAAAGCGCAAGCGTTAGTTCGCACGATTCCGCCACCGTCACCCATGGCTGGTCACTCACACAACGGCAGCCAATATTGCTTTCAACAAAAGTTTCCCAACGTGCAGTTATGCGCTGACGTGCGGCTGTACCTTGCACAACCCCAGTTAAAATTGGGTAAAACCAGTCCATTGAAAAACGCTTTTTACTTTCCCATGTGCGATCAAAATATTCGGGGTGATGGCGCAAGGCATCGCCTAACCGCACATAGGCATGTTCCCACGCAGCGCAATTCTGACTAAGTCTTCGTGAACATAAAATTGCACATTGCAGGCTTTTATAAATAGAGGAACAAGCCGTTATTAGTGCATCTTTTTTCGCAGCACCATCCTCCGCAACTGCCCAATAAATTTCACCAGTAGGCGCTTGATAACGCAACACAAAGTTTATCGCTTTTTGTACTGCAGGAAAAAATTCACGCAAGAAGGAATAATCATCTGTCGCTAAAAAGTGGTGCCATACACCAGTGGCAATATAAGCAACAAAATTAGTTTCACGATGGTTTTTATCAGCTGACTCAGACTCTGCACAATCAGGCTCTGCAAAATCAGGCGCTACACATTCAGGCCCTATACCTTCAGGCCTTACATAAGACGTCGATTCATACGTTGCCCACCAACTACCGTCGGCTAATTGTTCTTTTACCAGCCACGCGTACGCATACCTGGCAGCGGCATATTCACCCGCCACTGTTAGCCCCATGGTAGCTTCAATATGATCCCAAGGATCTGCCTTGCCATCTTTAAACCAAGGGATACAACCATTTGGCAATTGGTTGCGCAAAATAAAATTCACAGTCGGGCTCAACAAACTTGCAGGATAAAATCTTTTAGATAGCAATAAGTTTTTCATGGGGATTTCTCTGCATTGGCTTTTTTAGTTTTTTTGGATTTTTGATTTTTTAAAATACATCACCACACTTTTCCCCATGATTGGATTTAACCATTTTTCTAGTGTTTGGGTGAACCAAGGGCGGCACATTAAATCCCATACTAGTAAGCGGTGGTACTGTTTAATGATGCATGATTTATCTTGAGATTTCCACCACAAACATTTTAACCACCAGTAGGGTACATGCAGGGCATGCGCCCAGTGACGCGTAGTAAAAATAAAATCTAACGCCTCAATATCCGCGCGTAATTTATCAGCATCAAAAATACGAATATGACCACCTTCATTTTCATGATACGCCGCAATTAACCACCAACAAAATTTTTCTGGCCAATCACGCGGCACTGAGATAGCAAGGGTGCCATTAGGCTTTAACACCCTATGTATTTCGCGTAACACCTCTTGATATTTTTCGATGTGTTCTAAAACTTCACTACAAATAATTTTATCAATAGTGTTATCGTCAAAAGGCAATGCAGTGGCATTTGCTTGCTGCAAGTAAAACCGCTTACAATTTTTAGGGCTATCTGCAGTGCTTTCTTGAGCAAAAGGTGCAAAGCGTAGCTGTGCGGTGGTTAAATCAGGGAACGATAAATCCACGCCTAGCGCTAAAACATTTGCTTGCAAATAAGTATTGATCACATGGCGACCTTCACCGCACCCGAGATCAAGCACTATATCGCCATCATGGACAGGGAAATCTTTAAAATTAATCGTCAGCATTTTATTTTTCTGATTTTATTTTTGGTAGCCATTACACACCAATTCAGATTCTATGACTTTCGTTTAACGGAGATGCACCATCAAACAACATTACTAGCATTACGCTTTGTTTATACAGCCGCGATAATAAGCCACGAGTTGCTCCGCCACAATAAGCCAAGATAAATGCTGCAAGCTATGCTTTCTGCCCGCTATGCTCAATTGCGCACATAAAGCCGAGTCTGTTAACAATTTTTTTAACGCCACAATCATTTCGTTTACATCGCCGGCTTTAACAATATATGCAGCACTGCCAACAACTTCTGGCAGGGCACCCCCATCACTACAAATTAATGGCGTGCCACAGGCTAGCGCTTCACCCGCAGGCAAACCAAAACCTTCATAAAGTGAGGGCACAACTGCAAATTTCGCCAATGCATATTCGTGCACGAGTTGTTCAGTGCTAATGCCGGCAATAAACTCAATACAACTTTCAAGCTTTAAACTTTTTAATTCAGTTTCGGTACTACCGCCTGGTTTTAATTTTCCGACAATAACTAATTTTACCAGCGGAAATTCGGTGCGAATTTTGGCGAGCGCATGCAATAAAATACTCAAACCTTTAATAGGCTGATCAGACGATGTAGTGGTAAGAATTCGCCAAGGGTTACGTGAAATAGTATCTAGCGGCTTAAATATTTCAGTATCTATTCCATTAGGAATAACAGCAATTTTGTCGGCGGGCCGAGCAAAAGCTTTTTCAATATCCAGTTGTGATTGTCTAGAAACGGTAATGATATGCGCAAGGTTTGATACAACGCGTTGTTGCATGCGTAAAAAGTTATACCAACGCTCAATTAACCAACGTTGGCCTTTGCTAGTCGCTACATGTAAAGCCAAATCACGATCATGGGTAATTGGGTGATGCACGGTAGCGATAACTACGTAGCCTAATTTTTGTAACTGCAATAACCCGTAACACAAACTTTGGTTATCGTGAACAATATCGTATTGCCGCTTCTGCTTAAAATACTTAACCAAGCGTCGGCCAAAAGTATATGGCTCGCCAAAACTCCCACTTAACTTACTCCACCATTCGTAAAAATCTGTGAATGATAATAGGTGCCGCGGACGCAAGGCACGCGTTGGATTTTTTTGTGCATATAAATCCAAACTCGGCAAGGTGATTAAATTTACGCGCCCATCTAGTTCAGGGTATGGCGGGCCAGAAATAACGTCCACATTGTGGCCCAAGTCCACAAGAGCTTTACTCAAATAGTGTAAATAAATGCCCTGACCGCCAACATGCGGATGGCTACGATAGCCTAATAAAGCAATACGTAAACCATTGGTAAATTGTGTTGTCTGAGCTGGAATGCTAATGTTTGCGGCATTGGGAACAGGAAAATAAGACATGTGTATTAGGTAATGAGAAATTAACACCTAATTTAACATAGTTAAAGAAAGTTGGAGCACAACAATTGCGGCAAAACTCGTTGCCGCATAACCTACTTTGTGAATTTTTAAGGTGAAAGTTGTGGTAGCGAAGATTATGATATAAAACCCGGCGGAACAATCTGCGGTAAATACATTAACCTCACAGTTCAAAAACCTAACAGCTCAAAAGGAAATATCCGTGAAAAAAATACTAGCACTTGTTGGCATTATGTTGCTTTCATTATCTGCATTTGCAGAAACCAAACCGAGCGATGCATCACTTGATGAATTGCTATCCATCACCGATTCACAGAAATTAATTGATAATATGTGGCCACAAATGGATGCCATGCTTAAAAATTCGGCGAAACAATCTTTAGGCGAAACCACGCTGAACGATGAACAACAAAAAATTTCTGATAAGACACAAGAAAAGATGGCAACTCTGTTTAAAGAAGAGTTCGCTTACGAAAAAATGAAACCCATGATTATTAAAATTTATAAAGAGTCTTTCTCGCAAGACGAAATTGACGGCATGATCACTTTTTATAAAAGTAAGGCGGGCAAAGCGGTTATCAAAAAAATGCCTGGGGTAATGCAATCCACCATGGAAAACGTACAAGCGCAAATGTCACAAATTGTTCCGAAGTTGCAGAAAATTCAGCAAGATTCCATCAATGAAATAAAGGCTAAATCTGCAACTACCGCAAAATAATATGTTAGGCACCGCTATTTTTTCACCTAGGGTGATGTGATAAGAATGGTGCCTTGATCCCCTACAGCAACAAAGTTAGCACCCGACCAAGCCACCCCTTTTAAGTTCTGAGTGGTCCCAGATGTGCGCAACGTCCAAACGGCAGCATCTGGCGAAGTGAGAATAGTCCCGGTATTTCCTACAACAGCGAATTGAGTGCCGGACCAAGCCACGCCTTTTAAGGTGGAAGAAGTTCCAGTGGTGGGAAAAGTCCAGCTATTCGCATCAGCTGACACTGAAATTATTCCATTAACGGTCACAAGAACAAATCGATCACCTGCCCACAATGCCCCGAATTGCATATTGAAAGACTGCACAGTAAATGTCGTCGCATCAGGCGATACGAAGAGTGCGCTACCTCCTCCCGCCATACCTTCAACGAAGGTGCTTCCAGACCAGGCGATACAGGTAAAAATTACATCAGGAGAATAATATGGCGAAGTGGTGGGCACATTGGCCCATACAATACCATCGGAGGATGAGAGAGTTACCATAGAGTAACCTACAACAAAGATTGTACTTCCAGTCCAGGTTGCAGCATTTAAAGTCACGGATGTTCCCGACGAACGCACAACCCAAGTAACCCCATCACTTGAGGTAAGAATGGTACCTCCAGCACCCACAGCGACTAGCTGCGATCCCGCTTTAATCACTGCATTTAAGGTGTTTGACGTTCCAGATATTCGCGCAGTCCAAACATTGCCATCTGGAGAGGTAAGAATAACGCCGGATTCACCAACTGCTACGAACTGCGTACCTGACCAGGTAACGCTCATTAAATGAGTGCTTGTGCCGGAAGCAACTTGAACCCAAGTCGTACCGGGTGTTACTACGCTTAAATTCGTGGTCCCAAAAATGGAATCTTTCGTCGCACTGATAATAGAAGTACCTGCCGCAATGCCAGTAGAAAGCCCGCTCGAATCTATGCTCGCCGTATCAGTTGTGGCCGAGCTCCAGTTCACTTCTAGCGTAATATCTCGCAGTGTCATATCAGAAAATGTCCCTGTTGCCGTGAATTGCTTGGTAAATCCCTGAGCAAGATTAGGATTAACAGGCGAAACAGAAATTGCACTAAGCGCGGCGGGAATAACGTTAAATGTGGTGCTTCCTGATACTCCTCCAAATTCAGCGCTAACAATGGATACCCCGACCGTTAATCCAGTTGCGAGGCCACTTGAATCTATAGTCGTCACAGCTGGCGTGTCCGACGCCCACACAGCTTCATTAGATATATCTCTATTCGACCCATCTGCATAATGTCCAGTGGCGACAAACGCCTGAGTTGTGCCCTTAGGTATGCTTGGGTTTGCGGGCGTGACAGTAATTGATATAGGCCATACCGCGAGAATGGTGAGCGTTGTGCTCCCTGAAATAGCCCCAAAAGTTGCGGTAATTGTGGTGGTTCCTGCCGTCACGCCTGTTGCTAATCCGCCCGGTGAACTTATTGTTGCAACCAAAGGAAGAGACGAACTCCAGGCAACCGATGCGGATGTCAGGGTTTTCGTTGATCCATCAGAGTAATTACCAAGAACGGTAAATTGCTGGACGTCGTACTGATTTATCGTTGAGTCCGCAGGAGTAATGACAATGGAGATAAGTGCCGCTGCGCTAACATATAATTTTGTACTTCCAGCGATAGCACCAAGTTTCGCGTCAACCTGCACCATTCCCACTGCACCTGCTGTTGCCAATCCAGTTGCCGAGATAGTTGCAGTGGCCGCAACGCAATCATGGTCACAAATTACAGGAACAAAATCGACCGACCAAGTGACAAGAGCGGTGATATCTTTACTAACGCCATCAGAATAAAAACCAATTGCTGTGTACTGTTGCGTCGCACCAATGGGCAATGTTTTATTAGCGGGAGTTACTGTAATTGTCACAAGCGTTGCGGGAGGGGTCTCAGGCGAGTTATCGCACGAGTTAGTTGCCGGAGGCATGTTCCAGTTTATAGCGGCGAATGTTAAGAGCGCGGAACAATTAGCATAAACCGGGCCCAAACTCTCGGATGTCCCTGATGGCTGGCCAAGAAAATTCGTACTTAAACATTCAGAGTCGCCGTTGCAGCTAAAATGATAATACCAATTCGAGCCACCGCTATTGCCGCCGCTAGTACTTCCACCCGAACCACCACCGCCTCCACCACATCCTGAAATCATCAAGATAAGAAATAGAGAGAAGAGCATTACGACCAACTTAATGTGGCGATTCAAGTTATTCATAGCCTAGAGGTCTCTGAAATTAATATTAAACAACTGATTAATTGGAATATTAATGAGGAAAGAGAAGAACGTAGGTGCTTATTTTATGAGCATAGAAGCGCAAACGATGAAATACAAGCAACACCCAAGAATACAAAAGGGTACCGCAACTATTTTAATGTCGGCCTTTTCCGCTGCGCTCTGGGATGGGCACTGTCGTACACTTTTGAGAGGTGCTGGAAATCTAAATGTGTGTATATCTGTGTGGTAGAAATATTGGCGTGACCAAGCATCTCTTGCACCAAACGTAAATCGCTGCTTGATTCCAGCATGTGGCTGGCAAAAGAGTGGCGCAACATATGCGGGTGAACAGGAGTATCCATACCCTGCTTGATGCTAAGTTGTTGCATACGCAACTGCACGGCACGATGCGTCATACGTGTGCCGCGTTGCGTAATAAATAGCGCAGGGTCTTCCATTTTTAACAGTAGTTTTCGTTGCGGTAACCAAGCTTTAATCGCTGCGATTGCGTGACTACCGATGGGCAATAAGCGAGTTTTATTGCCCTTGCCGGTAACAGTAATTAGCGCGTCATTTAAATCTACATCCATTACATTTAACCCAACCGCTTCAGCTAACCGCAAGCCAGACGAATAAATTAATTCTAACAATGCGCGATCCCGCAACGCCAAAACAGAATCACCCTCAATAGAAACAAATTGCGCGGCTTGATCTACGTCTAATGTTTTTGGTAATTTTTTAGGAGACTTGGGCGCTTGTATTCCGTCGGCGGGATTCGTTGTTGCCCAACGATTGCGAATCGCGAATTCAAAAAAACTTCGTATCGCTGATAACCAGCGCGATAAGCTTTTTCCACCCAAACCCTGACGATGAAAATACGCCACCATCTGACGAATGTGTTGCACTTTAATCGTATTAAGTTGAGTTAATGAATAGGTAGAGCAATAGTGGATAAACTTTTCCAGATCGCGCTTATAATTTGTTTGGGTATGCAGGGAGAGTTGTTTTTCGGTGGTTAAGTAGATGATAAATGTATCAAGCTCTTGCTTGAAAAGTGAAACTGTATTTTCAACTATTTCATTAGTCATTTTTTTATACCAACACTAATTACTACCGAGAAATTTATAAAGAATAACTTCAATTCAAAACACGCGATAAATACATCCTTGTGAGCTCTAATCGGCATCCACGCCTAATAAGTTTTTAAATCAAAGTTATTTTTTATTTCCGACTTACTAGTCAGTGTCGACGGCTCTTAATGCTGCCTGCAATGGCCTAACATTTATCTCGGTAAATACTTCGGTAAAATACGATTTAATATTTCAGCGATGTAACCTAAAAATAATGTGCCCATACTGGAGCGATAATAATTTGGGTCACGGTTGCCGATAGCAAGTATGCCAAACACAGCACCATGAGCTAAAGGAACTGTAGCCACCGAGCCAATTTCACCGGCATATTTACCAAATAAAAATTCCATTTCTTTTTGACTAAGTGTGCCGCACATTGCACGATTACTTTTGAGCAATGTGCCTATATGTTGCCGCGCCTCGGAAAGCGGAACTACGCGAGCTTGGCTACTAGGAACTTTATCGGCATTACCGAATAAGTACAGTGTGGTGAATTGAATATTAAATTCCTTATCAAAACAATAAAACAAGGCGTCGATAATATCCCCCATGTCCTGGCCTTCTACCAGCGTCAGCACCAAGCGCTTGGTCTTATCAAATAACTTATCATTTTCACGCGCGTTATCTAATAACTTACTTAGACGATGGCGCATATCCATATTGCGTTCGCGGAGCACCGCAACTTGACGCTCGATGAGTGAGACTGCACCACCGCTTTCGTGAGGTAACGAAAGCTCAGTAAGCAAATCTTGATGCGCTTCAAAAAAATGTGGATTCCGCTGTAAAAAATCCGCTACATGTTCAGGGTCTAAAGGGTCTGCAAGAGTGAGCGTTTTATTTTCGTTCATTAAATATTTACCTGCCCGTGAAAAACTGTCGTAGCTGGTCCCGTCATAATAACCGAGTGCCCAGCACCTGCCCAGCTGACAAATAAACGTCCACCCGGCAAATTAATTGTGACAAATTCATTTAATAAATTACGCAAACGTCCCGCAACAACTGCGGCACATGCGCCAGTACCGCAGGCCAGAGTTTCACCAGCACTGCGCTCAAATACGCGCAGATTAATTTCTGTTGGTGAAATTATTTGCATAAAACCTACGTTAACTCGCTGCGGAAAACGCGGATGATGCTCCACTAAAGGGCCAAGCGTTTCTACCGGTACAGTATTAACATTTTCTACCACAGCCACTGCATGGGGGTTGCCCATAGATATTGCAGAAATTTCTAACACCTGACTGCCTACATCTAATAAATATGTGGGTGCTTGATGGCTTGCAATAAATGGAATTTCGTTGGGTATTAAACGCGGAACACCCATATCAACACTTACTTCACCATTCGCAGCAACACTAAGTTCAATATTGCCGCCGGCCGTTTCTACTTTAATAACATTTTTTCCGGTAAGCCTGCGCTCGCGCACAAACACAGCAAAACAACGTGCACCGTTGCCGCAATTTTCAACTTCGCTGCCATCACAATTAAAAATACGATACTTAAAATCCATGTCAGAATTTTCCGGATGTTCGACCAATAATAATTGATCGCAGCCCACGCCAAAATGACGATTCGACAATTGGCGAATTTTTTCAGGCGTTAGCCGAACGCTTTGGCTGATGCCATCGATAACGATGAAATCATTGCCCAAACCGTGCATTTTGCTAAAACGTAACCGCATGTGGCATCCAATAAAAGTTTAAAGAAATATTCGATATTTTTTATTCAGGCAGCTACTCGGGCAATACGGCTTCGCCACGCAACATATCCTCTATGGTTTCGCGCGCGCGCACCAAATGCATTTCGTCACCATCCACAATAATTTCTGCAGCACGGCCACGAGTATTATAGTTAGAGCTCATACTAAACCCGTAAGCACCCGCAGACATTACCGCTAAATAGTCGCCCGATTCAATAGCAAGCTCACGGCTTTTACCGAGAAAATCACCAGTTTCACAAATAGGGCCAACGAGATCCCATTCTTTGGTAGGCGATGACCGCGGTTTAAGCGGCCGAATTTCTTGCCATGCTTGATACAACGCGGGGCGAATTAGATCATTCATGGCCGCATCTATAATCGCAAAATTCTTGTGTTCCGTCGGCTTTAAAAACATTACCTGAGTAAGCAAAATACCTGCGTTGGCTGAAATAGAGCGACCCGGTTCAAACATTAAACTCAGCGCACGATCACCCACTTTTTCTTTAATGGCCGCCATATAAGTTGCTACAGCAGGTGGAGTTTCATCGCTATAAGTAACGCCCAAGCCTCCGCCCAAATCCAAATGTGAAATGCTGATACCGGTTGCCGCCAGCTGATCAATCAATACTAATAAACGATCAAGTGCATCTAAAAATGGCGTGAGTTGAGTAAGCTGCGAACCAATATGACAATCCAAACCTTTAATGGCGAGACTGGGTAATTGGCTAGCGCGCCGATAAACTGCCGGAGCACGTTCGATAGCAATACCAAATTTATTTTCTTTTAAACCGGTGGAAATATAAGGGTGAGTGTTTGCGTCTACATCGGGATTTACACGCAATGATATATGAGCGACTTTGCCTTTTTCCGCTGCGACTTGCGCAAGCAATTCCAACTCTGCTTCTGATTCCACATTAAAGCAAAAAATACCGACATCCAATGCGCGTGCCATTTCCGCTGCAGTTTTACCCACTCCAGAAAAAACAATGCGCTCTGGTTTGCCGCCAGCGCGCAACACACGCTCCAACTCACCACCTGAAACAATATCAAAACCCGCACCGAGTTTGGCCAGCAAATTTAAAATAGCTAAATTGGAATTGGCTTTAATCGCATAACAAATCATGCCCGGGTGTGAACCCAAAGCTTGCGCATAAGCCAAATAATGCTGTGTAAAAGCCGCGCGACTGTACACATATGTGGGGGTACCAAAACGCTCGGCCACCGCGGCCAAAGGGAGATCTTCTACATATAATTGGCCGTTGCGTTCGTTAAAGTGCTGCATAAAAAATCAATCTCGTTTTAGCTGTAAGAATGTTACGGAAATATGTATTTATTTTGAGCTGGTTGCTCCCGATGAAGCACCAGACATTACTGACGATACGCTTGACGCCACTTCTGAAACCTTGCGTTCTGATGCTTGTGACGATACGGCCTGTGGCGCTGCAGAAGCGCTTTGTTTTTTCGCTAGCGTATTTCCCTTGGCTGATTCAGCACCGGGTTTTGCCTGCTCAGGCAAATAAAGTGGACCTGGTAGCCCACAACCCACCATGCAAAAAATGCCGACACAAAAGCTACCAATCACACGCAGAGATGCTTTTTTCATGCACGCTATCCTGTATCCCTTGAGGGAGAATTAAATGACGAAGCAGTATAACGTCAATCGGCGATGGCGGCTATTCAGAAAGACGCTAATGCTTGGGGCTAGATCGTCTCAGCTCCACCTTTCAATTGTTGCGAAATTCTGTACTCAGAAGGAGTTGTGCCGACAATCTTTTTGAAAAAAGTGTTGAATACAGATTTACTGTTAAAACCAACATCGAGATAAACATCAGTTATCGTTTTCGTTTTCTGCTTAGGATCGCCCAACATAATTTTGGCTTCCTCAATACGATAGCTGTTTATAAATTCATAGAAATTATGATCAAAATGCCGATTGATAATCATTGATAAATCTTTAGCTGACATGTGCAGCTTATTAGCCAACATATCGAGGGTGAGGTCAGCAAATAAATAGGGTTTTTGACTACGCATGAGTGTATCGATTTTCTCAGCAAACTCCGGGTTGAGAATTTTTTCTTGCACCGGCTTTTTTGGCGACTCTAACTCTTTATCTTTCTTTTGTTTAACGGATTCAAAATTAGCAAAATAACGCATACTGGTAAATACCAGCGTGCATACCAATATAAAGAGGCCGTAATAGCCACTTAGGCCAATAAATTCAAAGAAGCCGAAGTCATAATGCTGTATATCAAAATCAGTGTACACCGCAATCATTTTTGAGAAACTTAGCAAAGCTTCCATTAAGGTGATAGTAAAAAAACCAATCACTAAAATTTTAAGCCAAAGAATATCGACTTTTTCAATATTGGAGTGTGTTGCTTTGAGAATATCTTTGTATTTTAAAATCAATTGAAAGCTGGCAGCGCAATAAGCTACACGCAATAATTTACAGAGAAAATCGGCGCTGATGTATTGCGCACTGTAAACGAAGGTTTCAGTAGCAATCATTTGTATACGGTCATTCAATGAGAATCGATAAAAAATCAATACCATAAATATGGTAAACATACCAAACGGGAGCAAGTGGAAAACGTCTTTTTTACGTAAATAAAAGTCGCGAAAAATCAGTGATTTCACGTAAAAATATAGCAAAACTGCGTCGACATAATAAGCAAAGCCGCCAGCAAAAATAACGCGCGGAAATGTTTCGAGAACTTTAATTTTAAATACGGCACCCCACAAAATTAACTCATGGAATGGAATAAAAGCATGTGCAATCAAAAATGCGGCGAGAAAGTAGTTACATATATTTTTGGGTGGGTTTGTTGCAATTAAGAGAGCCGCAAAACACAAGCACAGCAATGCGGTCATTAACAAAATAACATCATGAAAATTAAAGACAACTTGCGCCATGGAAACCTCTTTTTTTTGCACAACCCGGTTTTTAATGAACCTAATATTTAGCGCAGCTTAAGATTGAACAGTTTTGAGCTGACCAGTTTAGAGTTGCACAGCTTCGCGTTGTACAACTTAGCTTTCGAAAGTAAATTTCTTTTGATAAACACAAACATTTTTTATGATTTAGTTGCCAGTATAGCAGCGTAGCCTTCTTGATAACTCGGATAACACAAACGAAAACCAGTCGCTAGCAGGCGCTGATTACAACAAGATTTATTACTGTTCTCCGTTTTGCCGTCTTGCGCCCCAACTTCATTCATTGTTGCGGGCAAGGTCTTACCTAATTGTTGTGCGAGCCAAGTCATCACTTCTGCCATGGTTACGGGCACGCTGTCCGTGGCGATATAAATGGGATTAAGTTGCGCGCCCTGACGATGCAACTCAACGAGATGAAATAATGCAGCAGCGCAATCATCAACATGAATACGATTAGTTATTTGCGATGTTAACAGAGCTCTTCCTTGCAGCACTTGCTCAATCAAACGGTTGCGACCCGGCCCATAAATTCCGCTAAACCGAACAATAGTGCAAGTGAAACCACTATTAAGAATAATGCCCTCTGCCTCTAGTAAGCGCTTTCCGCTAAAGTTATCAGGTTCCGTTGGAGAATTTTCATCCACCCACTCGCCATCAGCCTGTCCATAAACACCGGTGCTCGACACAAATACCAGCAACCGTGGCTTGCAACGATATTTTTGAAGGCTCGCAATTAAATTTTTACACGTTTGTACATAGGCGCGCTCATAACCCGAGTCTGTTCGTTCGCTCGGGGTCATAGTGACCAGAATGACATTGAAAGCGCTTCGCTTGAAAACGGTATCGAGATCATCCGGGTTAGTTACATCGCAGGTTTGATAATGCAACCGCTCGGTATCGTCTGGTGGGCGGCGACGGAGTCCGGTAATCGCATAGGTGTCGGTGGTTATATTAGCGAAACGCGCGCCAATATCACCACATCCAACTATTAAAACTTGTTCTTTTGATAGACTATGACTATTCACTGTCATACAAATGGTTTACCTTTCACTAAAATGCATTGAAATGATTTTTATAGGAGCACCATATGACTCTCACCGAACTCCGCTACATTGTTACGTTAGCTCAAGAGCAACACTTTGGTCGGGCCGCCGAACGCTGCTTTGTTAGCCAACCGACACTGAGTATTGCTGTCAAAAAACTCGAAGATGAGCTAGGCGTAGCACTTTTTGAACGCACTAAATCGCGTGTGCAACCTACACCTTTGGGAGAGCAAATTGTTACTCAAGCAAACCTGGTACTGGAGCAAACGGCCACTATTAAAGATATGGCCAATGCGGGTAAAGACCAACTTAGCAGCCCACTGGCAGTAGGTGCCATCTTTACAATTGGGCCCTATTTGCTACCGCAGTTTATTCCACATTTGCAAATATTAGCGAGCAATATGCCGCTCTATGTGGAAGACGGTTATACCCACAGCTTGCGCAAAAAACTCCGCAATGGTGAGCTGGATGTCATTATCGTTGCGCTACCTTTTAGTGAAGCAGATGTAGTTACCCAAGCGCTTTACGACGAACCTTTTGTGGTGCTGATGCCACACAATCATCCACTCACGACTAAAGCTGCGATTGATCCTGCCGACCTTAATGATCAAAAAATGTTATTGCTTGGCGAAGGCCACTGCTTTCGTGATCAAGTCTTGACGACTTGCCCAAGCATTCAACATTCAGATGAAAATGCTGCCAATAATATTCGCACCGCCGCTGAAGGTAGCTCACTTGAAACCCTGCGCCATATGGTAGCTTCAGGGCTCGGCATTACCATCCTGCCGGAATCAGCAGCCATCAGCAATATTTACAGCTCTAACTTTTTGGTGACTCGCCCGTTTAAAGAACCCGTACCCCACCGCACCGTTGCCCTCGCTTGGCGTGCTAGCTTTCCAAGACACAAAGCAATAGACGCATTGCGAAAGTCCATTCAAATGGCGCGACAAAATTGAATTCGTTTTTAAAAAGACGATCAACAATCCTCCCTTTGCGTTTTGGTCTGCACTGTAAAGTGCAGACTTTTTCCAAGCTAAGTGCTTTTAATTTGCTACCGGTAATTTATTGGCAAGCATCCGTTCGGTTCCGCACAGACCCCCCATACCCTAAAGCTTAATTTATTAAACGCCGATTAAATGCGCTAATTTTTTTACTAAAAAAGCGCGTTATTGTGTTTATTTTTGTAAAAAGATCGGCGCTTTGCTATGCGAAATTGCGCAAATATCTGTCTGTAAGCGGAACTTCGCATCTGTAGTCAAGCTGCTTATTCGGGGAGAAGGAACATGAAAATTAAAGATATAAAGCGTAAGGCATTAGTTCTGTTATTTTCTTTTTCAATAAATACAAGTGCGTTCGCTGAATGGATTTCAGCGGAAGAATTTCGAGCGGGCTCCGATGTGAGCCAACTGTTTGAGAATGTCACCTTAAACTGGATAAAGAGTGTAAAGGATGAGCCACGGCAATACTTACCCAGCATTATAGGTAGGAGCTCTTACCCCGATATCGAAGGAGGTTTATTTCATGATATGTATTTTGGCAGCGCCACTGGTGCAACTAGTTATCGCACCATTAGCCTCATATATGGAAACCCGGTTAATCCTGGGCCATTTGAAGCACTGTCGATAACTTTTGATCGGCCTACTCAGTTTTTCGGATACAAAGCTGAAAATCATAGTAACGACCCAATGATGATTGCACTTTACGATACGAGAGGCGCTTTTATTGATTGGTTCCATGAAGGCCCATCATCAAGGACAAGAAATGAAGCAGGTTATCTAATCAGTGATTTTTCATATTCTTATAATTTTGGTTTTGATGTTGGTTCAATTATTTTAGGTGGCACTGACTCTGCTTCTTACATTTATTCGCTTGCATTTGTCCCAGAGCCATCATCTGCGCTGCTAATCATAGTGGGATTATTGAGTTTAATAGCAGCTCGAAAAATTAAAGCTTTTCGGGATCAAAAAGAAACCTCTACTACGCTATTAGCATAATAATCCAACTTATTTCATATTTAAAATTTATTTAGTTGAGATTCTTGTTAGGATTGGCTAATGCAGGATTAATTATCGGTAATT
>JANPKH010000065.1:0-11298 GCA_031425935.1 Gammaproteobacteria bacterium
CATAGTTGATGCAGCAGGCAAGACCTTAGGTCGCCTGTCTGCTCAAATCGCCTCTCGTTTGCGCGGTAAGCACAAGCCTGAGTACACTCCTCACGTGGATACTGGTGATTTTATCGTCGTCATTAATGCAGAACAAGTGCATGTGACCGGTAAAAAAGCGACTGATAAAATTTATTATCATCACACTAATCACGTTGGCGGCATCAAGGCTATTAGCTTTAAAAAGCTGATTGAAAAAGCGCCTACACACCCAATCGAAAAAGCAGTTAAGGGTATGTTGCCGCGCGGTCCATTAGGTCGCGCCATGCTGAGAAAACTTAAAGTGTACGCAGGAACCGAGCATCCACATTCTGCTCAGCAACCGCAAGAACTCAATATCTAATAAGGGGCTGAAGATGTCTACAACACAATATTACGGTACGGGTCGTCGCAAGACCTCTACTGCGCGCGTATTCTTGACTGCTGGTTCAGGCACTATCGTTGTTAATGACCGCCCATTGGATGAGTACTTTGGTCGCCCGGTGGCACGCATGGTTGTTCGTCAGCCATTAGAGCTGGTTGGTTTAACCGAGAAGTTTGACGTTAATGTTACTGTTGCTGGTGGCGGTAGTTTTGGTCAGGCCGGCGCTATTCGTCATGGTTTGACTCGAGCACTAATGGAATACAACGAAGAGCTTCGTTCTGTTCTGCGTAAAGCTGGTTACGTAACTCGTGATTCACGCGAAGTTGAGCGTAAGAAAGTTGGTCTACGTAAAGCACGTAAAAAGCCACAATTCTCCAAACGTTAATCATTATTGGCTGGCTTTCGGGCGGCCTTTTGTGATTATTAAAAAAAACGCTCAAGTCAAAACTGGCTTGGGCGTTTTTTTACGATTAGCATTTTTGTATGCCTTATAAATCCTTATATCCGGTATGGTTGTTCTTGTAAGCAGTGCTTATTTTCTTTAAGATTGCACGCTTTTTAGGTTTAACCAAAATAATTCTAAATCATTGAATTAAAGTGATTTACTGGTCGTTGCAGCTGTTAGGGGAGAGATCGTCATGACTAATGACGTAGTAAATAAATCACGCCGTAGTCTCCTTATTGGTGCTACGACTGTAGTGGGTGCTGTAGGTGCGGTTGGCATAGCAGTACCGTTCGTAGGTTCCTGGAACCCGAGTGCAAAAGCTAAAGCAGCTGGCGCTTCTGTCAAGGTCAACATTAGCAAAATTGAACCCGGCCAAATGATTACTGAAGAGTGGCGCGGTAAGCCAGTTTATATTGTGCGTCGCACTCAAGCGGCGCTTGATGGTTTAAAAAAGATAGAAGAGACGGAAGTGTTGCGTGATCCAAACTCCGAAGATTTGCAGCAACCTTCTTACGCAAAAAATCATAGCCGTGCGATTAAAGAAGAGTTTGCGATATTGTTGGGTGTTTGTACTCATTTAGGTTGTGCTCCCATGTTTCGCCCAGATGTGGGTGCCGCTGATTTAGGTGGCGATAAATGGCAAGGCGGTTTCTTTTGTGCATGTCATGGCTCTAAATATGATTTGGCCGGACGTGTTTATAAAAATGTACCAGCTCCGCTCAATCTTGAGATACCTAAGCACATGTACGAGAGCGATAACGTAGTTATCATCGGCGAAGATCAAGGGGCGTAAGATGAATTGGTTAACAGGTTTGTGGAATTGGGTTGATAGTCGTTTGCCCGTGCAAAAAGCGTGGGATACCCACATGGGTAAATATTACGCCCCTAAAAATTTCAATTTTTGGTATTTTTTCGGTGTTCTTTCGCTATTGGTCTTGGTGAATCAATTAGTTACAGGCATTTGGTTAACTATGAGTTATAACCCAACGGCTGAAGGCGCATTTGCCTCCGTTGAGTACATTATGCGTGACGTAGATTACGGCTGGGTACTGCGATATATGCATTCTACCGGTGCCTCTGCATTCTTCATTGTGGTGTATCTGCATATGTTCCGTGGCTTGATGTACGGTTCATACAAGTCGCCACGTGAGTTGGTGTGGATCTTCGGTATGACCATCTATTTGGTATTGATGGCTGAAGCCTTTATGGGGTACGTATTGCCATGGGGACAAATGTCCTACTGGGGGGCGCAAGTTATCGTATCCCTATTTGGTGCTATTCCGGTTATTGGTGAGGATTTAGTGCAATGGATTCGCGGTGATTATCTTATCTCCGGCATTACTTTAAACCGTTTCTTCGC
The DNA here is from genome assembly GCA_031425935.1 of Gammaproteobacteria bacterium. Lineage (GTDB taxonomy): Bacteria > Pseudomonadota > Gammaproteobacteria > Pseudomonadales > Cellvibrionaceae > Cellvibrio. Next base: position 2,209 of record JANPKH010000065.1, read on the forward strand.
CTTACACGTTGTTGCGTTACCTATAGTACTTCTGGCATTGGTTGTTATGCATATATTAGCGCTGCACGATAAGCATGTTGGCTCTAATAACCCTGATGGTGTTGAAATCAAAAAATATAAAGATGAAAACGGCGTTCCTTTAGATGGCGTTGCATTTCATCCTTACTACACCGTTCATGATCTGGTTGGCATTAGCGTATTCTTCTTCGTGTTCTGTTTCGTGCTATTTTTCATGCCGGAGATGGGTGGCTTCTTTTTAGAATATGCTAACTTCGAAGAAGCAAACAATTTAAAAACGCCAACTCACATTGCACCTGTATGGTATTTCACACCGTACTACGCCATTTTGCGCGCGGTCACTTTCGAAATTGGTCCGTTAAATGCTAAATTTCTAGGCTTTATGTGCATGGCTGGCGCGATTGCACTGTTATTTGTGTTGCCTTGGCTGGATAGAAGTAAAGTGAAATCCTTGCGTTATCGCGGCTGGATTCCACGCGTAATGTTAATGGCATTTGCAGCCATGTTCGTAGTCTTGGGTTATCTGGGTGTGCAAGCGCCAACAGAAGGCCGCACTGTGTTATCGCAACTTGCTGCGGGCTTTTATTTTGCTTACTTTTTGACTATGCCTGTATGGACTACTGACCATAAAGAAAAAGCTAAAACTGCGGTGGCATGGGTATTGTGTGGTCTATTCGCATTATTGTTTTTGCGCTTGGCATTGGTTGATATCACTACTGAAGGCGTGCATATTCCTGTCCTTATTCGGGTTTTTGGATTACTACTAGCGGTTGCTTTCGCGGTAATGCCTTTGCTCGCTGCTCGCGATAAATGTTTACCTGAGCCAGAGCGTGTTCAGCCTAGAGGCCTACCTTTCCCGATTGTATTGGGTGGTTTGGCGTTATTTGTTTTCTTGGCGTTAGTCCCTATTGCAGCTGTTGCTAGCACAGCTGCTTTTAATTGTGGAGCGATTCCCTGCGACAAAATGGAGCCTAGGTTAGAAGATAAAGCCTCTTTACAGAATGGTGCTAAGTATTACACCAACTATTGTATGGGTTGCCATTCGGTAAAGTATTCGCGTTTTGAGCGTGTAGCCGATGACCTGGAAATTCCTCATGCGTTAATGGACGACAACCTGATACTAGGTGGTCAGCGTATAGGCCAATTGATGGAAATCCCCATGCGCCCCGTACAAGCGAAAAAATGGTTTGGTGTTGTTCCGCCCGATTTGAGCTTAGTGACACGTGCCCGTAAACCGGAGTGGGTTTATACTTACCTGCGTAATTTTTATAGGGATGACACTCGCCCATGGGGTGTTAACAACCGCGTGTTTCCTAATGTCGCTATGCCCCATGTAATGGTTGGGCCGCAAGGTCTATTAGAGTGTGGCCCTGGTCCTAAACGTAACCAAAAAGGTTTTTCTATACGGGATGATCGTAATCAACCAGTTATAGATGAGCATTGTGGTAGTTTGGTAGAAGGCTCCCTTAAAGGAACTATGAAGACCAAGGAATTTGATACGGCTACCTACGACTTGGTTAATTTCCTGGTCTATGTAGGAGAACCAGCAGCGGCTAAACGAGAAAGTATGGGTAAAGGGGTATTAATTTTTATTTTAGTGTTTTTTGCCTGCGCTTATTTTTTGAATAAGGAATTTTGGCGAGACATTCACTAATAGCTAGAATTTCAAGATAAAGGCGACTTCTAGTCGCCTTTTCTTTTGGTGCTTGTTGCGTAAGTGTTTGGTATAGTTTTTTGTTTTCTGTTGCGGTGAGTTAATTATGTCAATGACTTCAAATCGCCCCTATCTGCTCCGAGCTTTGTACGAATGGATTGTGGACAATAATGGCACACCGCATCTGGTTGTGTTTGCTCATGCCGAAGGAGTTTCAGTGCCGCAGCAGCACGTTAATAAGGACGGTCAAATCATTTTAAATATTGCTCCTTCTGCGGTAAAAGATTTATTTGTTGCCAACGAGGCTGTGTCATTTAGTGCGCGCTTTAGTGGTGTGGTCAACAATATTTATATTCCTTGTGGTGCGGTCCTAGGTATATATGGACGTGAAAATGGTCAGGGCATGATGTTTGAGTTCGAGGCAGCTCCAATCCCGCCAGTACCGCCTAAGCCAGATTCGCCAAAACCAAACTCCAAATCGAACATCCCTTCTATCGGTGGGGTAAAGCGCCCCTCGCTAAAAGTTGTTAAGTAATTGAGTTTATCAATGCCATTTAGCCGTCACAATATTGTCACAATTTAGTCACATGCGTGTCATATTGGCTTGTTAACTTGTGCATTGAAGGTGAGGCGGGCTCCCTTTGAAACGTTATATTTCCTATAGGAAACGTGCAATGAACCTTAACAAAATTATTACGGGATTGGCTTTTGCCGGTTCTATGGCATGTGCAAGCACTGTGTATGCCGCTGTGGACGCTAATTTAACTGAATATAAAGCGGAAGCTGGTGTGTCAGGGGCTGTAAACAGTGTGGGTTCTGATACTTTAGCGAACCTGATGACCTTGTGGTCGGAAGATTTCAAAAAAGTTTACCCTAACGTAAATATTCAAATTCAAAGTGCTGGTTCATCAACAGCGCCACCCGCATTAATTGAAGGTACTTCTAATTTTGGGCCAATGAGCCGTGCCATGAAAGAAGAAGAAATTCAGGCGTTTGAAGCAAAGTACGGTTACAAGCCAACGAAAGTGCCAGTAGCTATTGACGTATTGGCTGTGTACGTAAACAAAGATAACCCTATTAAAGGGTTGAGCGTTTCCCAGGTTGATGCCATCTTCTCTGCTACACGTAAGTGTGGTGGCGAAAAAGATTTGGTTAGTTGGGGTGAATTAGGTTTAACTGGCGCATGGGCAAAGCGTGGTATTTCGTTATATAGTCGGAATGCTGTGTCTGGCACTTACGGTTATTTTAAGGAAAACGCTCTTTGTAAGGGAGACTTCAAGTCAACCGTTAATGAGCAGCCAGGTTCAGCTTCGGTAGTGCAAAGTGTTTCTGAATCTATCAGTGCTATTGGCTATTCAGGTATTGGCTATAAAACTTCAGGCGTACGTGCGTTGCCTATTTCAAAAACAAATTATTCAGAAATGGTACCGGCGGATACAGAGCACGGCTTAGATGGATCTTATCCACTTTCTCGCCAACTTTATATTTATGTTAATAAGAAGCCTAATCAGCCATTAGATAAATTGCAGCTTGAGTTCTTCAAGTATGTATTGTCCAAGCAAGGTCAGCAGGCTGTAGAGCGAGACGGTTACATTGCTTTGCCAGCTAATTTGGCTGCTAAAGTCTTGGGTAATTTAGGTAAATAATTTTAGTTGGTTAATAAAAAAACCGCTGCAATGCAGCGGTTTTTTTATGTCTGTGCAAATCATGTATGATGCATACAAAATTTTCCTGACATGTTTGCAGGAATGTTTCGGCATTCTTTTAAAATAGCCACTTCTAGTCGCAAGTAAAAGTTAAATTCCCCGTGGCTTTGCTGCGAAATAGATTTTGTAAGAAAAATATATCTTACCGCTTACGGTGCGTGTTCGTTAGAGTCGCCGTGTTTTATTTCTGTAACAATTCTGTCATTTATGTCTGTTAGAATTTTGTCACTATTACCCTAAAACAGGTAAATTTTATGCCTCAACCCATTTCTATAGCTGAGCATTCCGATTTAATGCCCAGTTTAGAGCAGCGCGCGAAGCTGCGTCGTTGGCGTAACATAAAAGACAAAATAAATGCATATGGCATCATGACTGCTGGCATCGCCGTAGTTGGGTCGCTGGTATTAATTTTTGTTTATTTATTTTCAGAGGTGACACCACTATTACGTGGTGCCTCGGTGGATGTAACTAGCACCTATGAGTTACCAACTAGCGGACAAGTTAATAACGGACAGGCAGGCGGTGAACAACTTATTTCAGGGGCTACTATTAGCCCGGTTAAATTTATCAGCCTTGAACGTTATGAAGAAATTGGTACTGCTTACCATGAAAATGGAGAAATAGAGTTTTTTAAAGCTCAAGATGGCTTGAGTATTAATCGTTATCAGACCCAAAAATCTGCAGACGCGATGTTCACAACGCTAGCTAGCAGTGAGGCCTCTCATGGTTTAGTTGCTTACGGTTACAGCAATGGTGAAGTCAGTGTTATTAAAGCTGAGTTCAATCTTAGTTACCCTGATGACAAACGAGTAGTAACACCAAAATTGGCATTTCCTTTGGGAGAAGCGCCCTTTTTATTGGATGCTAATAAGTCTGCAATCAATGTTTTAGCTATTCAGGAAACCAGCATTGGCACTGTACTAAGTGCTGCAACAAGTGACGGCCGGATCGTATTAGGTATAGTTTCCAGCGTTATTAACCCCATTACCGAAGAAACCACAACAAGTAACGAAGTATTTGCTATGCCATCCTTGCCTGCGGGTGATCGTGTAACTCATTTGCAAATCGATGACAACGGGCGCTACATGGTAGTTGCCAATGATAAATCACAGCTGTATCTCTACAATATTACCAACCCTAAAGCGCCAGAACGCAATGAGCCCGTAACGGTTGAGAGCGGTAAAGTTACGGCAATGCAATTTTTAGTAAGTACCGGATCCCTCGCTATTGGTACGGATAAAGGGAGCGTGAGCCAATGGTTAATGGTGCGCGATAAAGGCAATAAATATCACGTTACTCATGTGCGTGATTTCGAGCCTCTGAGTGGATCAATCACAAAAATAGTGCCAGAGTTTTCGCGTCGCGGTTTTTGGGCTGCAGACGATAAAAGCAATATCGGAATTTATTTTGGTACTTCTGCGCGCACTCTGTTGATTAAATCTATGGGTTCTTCGCCTATTACTCATATCGGTTTGTCGCCTATTAATGGCCGTGTTTTATTGATGGATACAACACAAAAAATTAGCTTAGCCGAAGTATGGAATAAACACCCCGAAGTGTCATTCAGTATGCTGTGGGAAAAGGTTTGGTATGAAGGCCGTGATGCACCCGATTATATTTGGCAAGCATCTTCTGGCAGCGATAATTTCGAAGCCAAAATGAGTTTTGTTCCCTTGTCTTTAGGCACGCTTAAAGCTGCTTTATTTGCGATTCTATTTGCTGTGCCTTTAGGGGTGATGGGTGCAATTTATACAGCTTATTTTATGACGCCCAAGTTGCGCGGCATTGTTAAACCTACTATTGAAATTATGGCTGCCTTGCCGAGCGTAATTTTGGGCTTTTTGGCAGGGCTGTGGTTGGCGCCATTTCTTGAGAATCATCTGCCGGCAATTTTTAGCATATTAATTTTTGTGCCTTTAGTAATGTTAATTGTTGGATTTTCCTGGAGTCAGTTACCGGTTGTCATTCGTTCGCGCGTACCTGAAGGGTGTGAAGCTGCAATTTTGGTGGTACCTGTGCTTTTGACTGCATCGGCATGTGTGTATTTCAGTCCTTTTATTGAGCTCTGGTGTTTTGATGACAGCATGCCGCAGTGGCTTACTAATCATGGGATTAAATTTGAACAACGCAATGCGTTAGTCGTTGGTTTGGTCATGGGGTTTGCGGTTATTCCCAGTATTTTCTCAATTGCAGAAGACGCAGTATTTAGTGTGCCTCGCCATTTGACGCAGGGTTCATTAGCTCTCGGTGCAACGCCTTGGCAAACCATGGTAGGTGTGGTTTTACCTACCGCCAGCCCAGGTATCTTTTCTGCGGTAATGATGGGTTTTGGCCGTGCTGTGGGTGAAACCATGATTGTGCTGATGGCAACGGGTAATAGCCCTGTTGTAAATTTCAATATCTTTGAAGGTATGCGCACTTTATCGGCCAACATTGCCGTTGAAATGCCGGAAACTGCCGTTGCTAGTACACATTTCCGTGTGCTGTTCCTAGCCGCGCTACTCTTATTGGCGCTGACATTTGTGGTAAATACAGTTGCAGAACTTGTGCGTCAAAGCTTGCGCAAACGTTACAGCAATCTTTAGTCGGAATTAAAAATGAAAAAGCTATTTAAAGAGCCTTTACTGTGGTTTAAAAGTGGTTCCCCGTGGATTTGGTTAAATGGCGGCGCTGTATCCATTTGTATGATCATGGTCATTGGGCTTTTAGGTTTGATAGCTGTCCGCGGGTTAAGCCACTTTTGGCCTGCTGGCATCATACAAACAAGCGTTACTGACAAATCTGGTGGAGAGCAAACCATTCTTGGCGAAGTCGTTCGCTCTGAAGTGATTACTGCTGCTGTAGCGCGTGACAACGGTTTTACGATTGAGCCGGATCGCAAACTCATTACGCGTTATTTAATGAAGCTGGGAAATCGCGACGTTACTTCTCGTGATTTTATGTGGTTTCTTGAAATTGGTATGGCTGAATGGAAATATCCCAAAAATGCGGTGGCAATTGAGCGGCGTGAATGGGGTAATTTTTACGGCTACATAGTGGCCATTAGTGAAAATGGCAAAATGATTGCGCAAGACTCTCCTGATTTTTGGGTCGAGGTCAATGCACGCCTGAAACGTTCATTAAAATTGCATCACCAAATTAGCAATATTGAAAAAGTACAGATAGGTCGTATTAATAACGCAATTCAAGAATTAAAACTGGAGCATCGACGTTTAGAATTAAAAGGTGTGACGGGCGCAAAAATGGCCGAAGCGGAAGCAGCTTTCGCGGAAAGCAAAATAATGTTGGAAAAAGAATATGAGGTTATCAAAAAAGAGCGCGACCTGATTAGTATTCAAGCTAAGCGTGACCAACTGATAGCAAAAACAGCGGATGGCCAGGAAGTGCTTTTACCATTAGACCATGTGGTGCGCATTACCCGTCCAAACGATATGAGCGTGTTTGCCAAAACCGGTGAATATATTCAGCGGTTCTGGGAATTTATGACCGCTGAGCCCCGTGAAGCTAATACCGAAGGAGGTATTTTTCCTGCGATTTTCGGTACCTTCATTATGGTTATCGTAATGGCAATTATCGTTACGCCTTTTGGGGTATTAGCGGCAATTTATTTGCGTGAATATGCGCGCGATGGTTTGTTCCTGCGCATTATTCGTATTTCGGTGTACAACCTTGCCGGTGTCCCCTCAATTGTTTATGGCGTGTTTGGCTTAGGTTTTTTTGTGTATAGTCTCGGTGGCAATCTCGATCAATTGTTTTACGCGGAATCTCTACCATCCCCCACCTTTGGTACGCCGGGTTTATTTTGGGCGTCACTCACTTTGGCATTGTTAACTCTACCGATTGTGATTGTATCTACTGAGGAAGGTTTGTCGCGCATTCCTAGCACTATTCGTCAGGGTAGCTTAGCCTTGGGTGCTACTAAATCCGAAACCTTGTGGAAAATAGTTGTACCGCTAGCAACGCCTGCAATGATGACAGGTTTAATTTTGGCGATCGCGCGCGCGGCCGGTGAGGTGGCGCCGTTAATGTTGGTGGGTGTTGTAAAATTAGCGCCGGCGTTGCCGGTGGATGGCAATTATCCTTACTTGCATTTAGATCAAAAAATTATGCACCTGGGTTTTCATATTTACGATGTAGGTTTTCAAAGCCCTAACGTTGAAGCTGCTCGCCCGTTGGTGTACGCAACTTCGTTAACCTTGGTGTTGCTCATTGTTGTGCTAAACGTTACGGCAATAAAAATTCGTAATAACTTGCGTGAAAAATATCGAAGCGCGTCAGATTAGTAAGTAAATAGTCAGCATGAATTTAGTGCGAAACTCCATTTAAAGTGAATTTATTTTTATAATGTCCTATTGATAGGAAAGAAGTTATGACACACACAGCAGTTGCTGAAAGTATGAAGCTTGAAGTAAAAGACCTCAGTTTGTATTACGATCAAAAGCGCGCATTAAATTGTATTAATTTAAAAATCCCTGAAAAAAGGGTCACTGCTTTTATCGGTCCGTCAGGTTGTGGCAAGTCTACTTTATTGCGGTGTTTCAATCGCATGAACGATTTGGTAGATTCATGTCGCATAGAAGGTGAAATCAATATGGATGGCAAAAACATTTACGCTAAAGATGTAGATGTGCCGGATTTGCGCCGTCAAGTAGGAATGGTATTTCAGAAACCGAATCCTTTTCCCAAATCGATTTATGAAAATGTTGCCTATGGTTTGCGCTTACAAGGCGTAAAGTCAAAACGTATATTAGATACCGTAGTGGAAAATTCTTTACGTGGTGCAGCAATTTGGGATGAGGTAAAAGATCGTTTGCACGACAATGCATTTGGTTTGTCGGGTGGGCAACAACAGCGTTTGGTGATTGCGCGTGCTATTGCTATAGAGCCTGAAGTTATTTTATTGGATGAGCCGGCCTCAGCGCTCGATCCTATATCCACATTAAAAATTGAAGAATTAATTTACGAATTAAAAGCTAAATATACAATTGTTATTGTTACTCACAATATGCAACAAGCGGCCCGCGTTTCGGATTACACGGCGTTTATGTATCTGGGTGATTTGATTGAATACGGAAGTACTAATACGTTATTTACGAATCCAACCAAAAAACAAACGGAAGATTACATTACTGGCCGTTACGGTTAAACTTTTATTACACTACAGTCAATTTTCTTTTTTGTAAGATTACTGCTAACCTTTTACAGACGACTATAAGTCGAAAGCTATTTATGGGTGGAGCTCTAACGATGGATATTACAAGTCACACGCATCACATTTCGCAACAATACAACATTGAGTTGGAAGATATTAAAACCCATCTTTCCGAGATGGGCGGTATGGCACAACGACAAGTGAACGATGCTATTGCAGCATTAGTGGATGGAGATATTGAAAAAGCCGAACAAGTTGTTCGTGCGGATAGCACTGTTAACTCAATGGAAATGTCAATTGATGAGGAATGTATTCGTATTTTGGCGCGGCGCCAACCTGCTGCAAGCGATTTGCGTTTAGTGATTGCCGTTACTAAAGCAATTACTGATCTTGAGCGTATTGGCGATGAGGCCAGCAAAATTGCTCGTCAAACGATTGCATTGCATCATGAGGGAAGTATGGCCCCGCGTGGTTATGTTGAAGTGCGCCATATTGGTGGCTATGTAGCAAAAATGTTACAAGATGCGTTAGATGCCTTCGCGCGTTTGGATATGGATTTG
>JANPKH010000066.1:0-2079 GCA_031425935.1 Gammaproteobacteria bacterium
AACCTATTTCCGACTTCCCAAAGAGAGGCATTGAATAATTTGCTAGCGTTCACCAACCAAGGGATTAACAATAAGCTGGTTGTTACCACACACAGCCCGTACCTGATTAATTACCTAACGCTTGCAGTTAAGGCTGAAAGCTTGCTGCCAAAATTGGAATCGATTTCGCTTAGAAAGAAATTACAATCTATTGTGCCAATCGAATCGACGATTAATGGCAGTGATCTTATTGTTTACGAGTTCAATGGCGATGGTGAAATTGAAAAGCTTAAAGACCATAAGGGATTGCCGTCTGACGACAATGAGCTAAATTATGAACTTGGGGAGACTAACGAATTTTTTGCCCAATTACTGGAAATACAACAGATGATATGAAGGTGAATTTTTTGTTGGGCAAATGTCAGGGTCACAGCAATGAAAAGATATTTGGCCTCCGCGACGACGATCCGCGACGACATGCTGTGGTAGATTCGATTAGACGCAATTCCGGTTTGTGGATTGCTACGGTTATCAATAAAAGCCGTTACGATGTACGGATTGTTACTATCGACAAATGTCTTATGTTTCCGCGAGTTAATGGCAAAAAAGTCAAGCGATGCGATAGTGCATTGTTTTACAATTCTACCGTTGCTTTTGTTGAATTGAAAGAACGCGCCGGCGACCGAAATTGGCTTGCGAAAGGTGAACAGCAATTAAAAAACACGATAGCACATTTTGAATCAACAGATACGGCCGAGGAATACCCGGTAAAGAATGCATATATAGCAAATCGTTTGCAACCGTATTTCAATAAAAGCCATATTAATAGATCTGATAGATTCTTTGAGGAAACTGATTATGTCCTAAGAATTCAAAATTCTATTATTTTGAATTGATAAATATTGCTTTAGAATAAAAAAGGTGGTTCATTGCATTCCGTTGAGGTACCTCCTTTTGTTTTCCAAAATGATTAAAGTCCTAATTCTGTCTCTAAATTTTCCGGCATAAAGCATCGAATAATGATATCTGTTCTGGAGAAAAGTAGTATTTTCACCCTTTTTCGGATTTTTTGATAGTCAGGATTGATGAATATAATCTCCCTGAGTGCTTTACTTTGTTTGAATGCTCCGTTAAGAAACAGGTTTAATTCCGCATCCAACGGATCGAGGGAAAGACCATAGAGTATAATACGATTGGCCTCCTCCAAGAACCGATACGTTGCCGCATGTTTATAACCTATTTCATCATTTTCTTCATCAGAGCGATAGTTCTCCATAGAGGTTTCAGAGGGGAGGTACAGGTGTTCGTGTGCCTCTATGCTGCCGTGAATATGAAACACTTTCCCCTCGATATCCTTATACCTTTGTTTTACCAGCCGGGCTGTTTCGCTGTCGATTACGGTATCCCAATTTGTGGATACGAAACCAAATTGGTTGTTTGGATCTGCAAAGACGAACTTATTTAAAATAGCCTCAAACTCCTTTCTGGGCTTTAGCATGCCTGATTTTTGGGCGCGTTTCAGTGACTCGCAGATAATTTCCTTCATAAGGCTAACCATTTGCTGCTCTTCCTTTAACTGTTTAGCACCCTTAGGCAATTTGGAATACAGCCGCAAAGCACAGATGGATTTAGCGAATAAGAAGTTGGCCGTATCCGCAACCGTTTCATGACCATTAATTGGTCTAAAGCAATTCAGTATAGGCTCCCACGCGTTCTCAACTGCTCCGGAACCTACGAGTATCGCTATTTTATTCTGAGTAGTTACCATTTTTGACCGATTTTATGCTGATTATTACAAATTCAAGAAAGGGATATAGCTTTGGGTATCTATTGCTCACAATAACGGTTGTGGGTATTTTTTTTATATGCACGGATTACAAATCTGCGCTATCGCGATCTAGAATTAATCTGTTCGCGACTCACTACACATTTAGTAGTAAATCGCGAACCGAATAAAGTAATTTTATAAATTAGTCATTATTAAAAGCCAATGACAGCCCAACAAAAAGCAAAGTGCCTAAAGCCAAATTAGATGCAATTTTCTCAAGTGATTCACTTTTTCTTTGGTTATTTGAAGCGAGGTTAACGTAGTCCTGACAA
>JANPKH010000067.1:0-7384 GCA_031425935.1 Gammaproteobacteria bacterium
AACATTTTTAGTATTTAGAATGACTGTGTCTGGCTCACTTGATTCAATACCGTCATTTACTACCAACTGAATGATATAGCTACCAGACTTGTCAATTTTAAGCTTCGCTATACTTTCATTAGGAGTTAATAGAGTTACGGCACTGCCAACCGGTTTACTCAAGACACTCCAACTATAGGTAAGCGCTTGGCCATCAGCATCTATGCTGCCGATACCATCCAATACAGCCAGATCATCAATTGATACAGATTGATCTGCGCCTGCATTAGCTACAGGACGGCTATTACGTGTATCAACCACTATAGTGTCAGGATCACTAGAAATTAAACCGTCGTTAACCACCAACTCAATCGTATAGATACCGTATTCGTCAGGAGTAAACACAGGCATTACAGCAGTAGCCCCAACAATTTGTGCGTTGCTGGATTCAGGTGCTGTCACAATACGCCATTTATAAGTCAACACGTCGCCATCCAAATCACTGCTCAGTGAAGCATTGAGTTGCGTAACAGCATTTACATAACCTTTTTGATCTGCGCCAGCATTAGCAACCGGCTTCACATTACCAATTTCGAAACTTACAGTATCTGGAGCACTATCCAGCGTGCCGTCATTAACTATTAGTTGAACTACGTATATCCCGTGATCCAAAATTGTAAATGTTGGCATTACCGCAGAAGTACTCGACAACCTAGTTGTTGTTTGTGCGGGCGTGATAATTTCCCACTTATAAGTCAACGAATCGCCGTCAACATCACTGCTACCCGAACCATCTAAAGTGACCAAAGCGCCTATATTTGCATGCTGATCCGCACCGGCATTAGCTACTGGTTGTCTATTAGGTTGCGTTGCGGTAATTACAATTGTGTCTGGATCGCTGCTGATCGCACCATCACGAACAATCAATTGGAAGCTGTAGCTACCCGCATGCTCAGGAGTAAATCCTGTAATAACAGAAGCTGCGTCATTCAATACCAAGTTGCTGTTACTAGGCTGGGCAATCAAGGTCCAGCTATAAGTTAATGTGTCGCCATCGGCATCGCTACTGCCAGCCGCACTTAAGGTAACACTTTCGCTCACATTGACTGATTGATCCTGACCACCGTCAGCAACTGGTTTTCGATTTGGTTGAACAGCAGTAATTACAACCGTTGCAGGCAAACTGTCTTGGGTGCCGTCATTAACAATTAATTGCACCACGTAGTTACCTGTCTTATCAGGTACCACAGAAGGTTTTACGCTGGTCCAATTCAATTGAGCTAAATTGCTGTCAGCTGGGGAACTTACCAACGACCACTTATAGGTCAATGCGTCATTATCCGCGTCGCGGCTGCCAGATCCATCCAATGTAAATGTGCTACCGACATTACCAGTTTGATTCACACCTGCGTTTGCAGTGGCGATAGTGTTTATTGGAGTGGCACTACTATTAGTTGCAGCGCTGGTATTAGTTGCTGCGCTGGTAGTGGCGGTGGAGTGCGCAATAGAGTTACCAGAGGAACTAGCAATGGCTACCGGAGTGGACGCTGCCGACGAGTTTGTATTAATGGGCGTAGACGCCACTGACGAAGTTGAACCCGTGACTGGAGTGGAGGCCACTGAAGAATTTGCAATTACAACTGGAATAGATGCTGCGGAGGAATTTGCAATTACAACTGGGATAGATGCTGCGGAGGAATTTGCAATTACAACTGGCATAGAAGCCGCTGAAGAATTTGTAACGACTACCGGCGTGGAAGCCGCAGAAGAATACCTAATAACTACCGGAGTAGACGCAGCAGCAGAACTAGTATTTATTGAAACTGAGCTTGCGTAAGTAGTTCCAATTGGTGGCACTACAATACCTGGATCGTCGCAAATTACTCTATTGGTATCCAGATTATCCACAAAATCAACACTGTAAGCATTGAAAGGGAAATCGAGACCATTGTTGGGTTGGCTAATGGCTATATCGCTATATACGGTATTTTTGCGCGCACGCACAACAGGTAAGCGGCTCTGAGTTTTCTCATCAAATACCCAAATACCATATTGGCCATTTACTTCGCCTGGCTCACTACTTGATTGGCAAAATGTATTAATGCCATTATTAACAGTGGAACATTGAGACCAGCTTACTAGTAAACGGCCAGTACCATCCCGGTAGGGCCACACGGCGCTATACCATCCGTTAACTGAATGTTGGTTAGGATATAAATCAACTGCTCCAGCCATTACTGGAACCGGTGCAATGTTGCCAAATACGGTGGTGTTGGTAGTTGAATCAGGTGATTGTAACTCTACGATATTCCCACCTAAAAATTGATTGTATTGATGCTTAATGAGCGCAGCTAGCTGCCCATTTTCAGCTTGGACAATGTGATCAATACCAATAAAACTCTCATCAGAACCAGTCAAAGTAACTGTTTTATAGAGCTGTTGTAATTCACGCCCATCGGCGGTAATGCGCAAAATAGTGTAATGATTACTTGCCAAAACTTTTCCAATCGGTGTGGTGTGAGCATTAGCACATACAGTCGCCAACGGCCATTTTGCCGGGATGTCCAAGCCGGTGGGATACTGTGAACTAAAGATATCAGTGTTTTGAGCAGTGGTACCATCAACTGGGCAACCCTGTAAAAGCTCGTAGCTACGGGACCAACGAACAAAAGCAATTCGGCCATCTTTAAGCGTAGTCGGCTTGGTGTCGTGATTTTTACCGTAGGTTAACTGCAGAATATTCTCACCACGATTGGTCATAGAATGTAGTAAAGACGGCTTTTCATTAGGGCCAACTTTATAACAATTATCAGCCTGGTATTGATCCACGACATTATCAACGGGGCTATTAGGGTTTCCTACCGCACGGTCTGAAGAAAAAATAATTGAGCCATCTAAGGCATAAGTTGGATTAGTATCTTGGCCAGCATTAGCGATGAGATCGTCCTCAATGATGCGACGAATCGATTTATCCCTAAAACTATATTCATAAATATTCCAAGTATAATCAGTGAGATGATCATGTGGTCCGTGAGCAGCAAATACTAAAAATTGGCCATCAGGTGATATATTTAAATCCTTAACATCATATTCACTTGAGTCGAAGTAACTTGTTAATACCTCAGTATCTATAGCATTAACATCGAGACTGGAGCGGCTCATTAATTGAGCGCCCACTTTGAATTCGTAGGGTGAAGCAAGATCAAAGGGGCTACTGCCCAAATTGGTTTTTGAGAGTTTTAGCCGCTCATAATTAAACTGAGCATCCTGAGCAACACTGCGCTGGACATACATAAATTGGGTGTCTTGTGACAGAACCTTGCTATCATCAGATTTCGAACTATCGCCGCCGCCACTACCGCAAGCAACCAACATCAAAGAGGCAACAAGAAATATGAATGCTTTTTGAGATGCTTTAAGTAATCGAAACATATTCATCACCATAGTCAATATTTTTAAGGGACCACACCGCAACCGTAGAAAAATATTTGATCAAACCAGAGCCAAAATGTCAGAAGAAAAGCAGTGCAAATCACGAAGTTGCTCTTTCATTTCTTATATTTATTAGTCCCAACACACATCTGTCCAAGACTCGCCAACTAAATGGAATTTCTACAGAGGCATGATGCCAGCCAATAGTCTTCAAAAAATGGTACGAAGTCTCAACAATTCGAGAAGGCGAATGTGGATCAATATCTGTTTGTATTTTTGTGAACTTAGTCACTTTGGATGTAGGAACTTTTCCCTGCATAGAAAAAGATTATATCGACATCGCGAAAATGAAGGGACTTTCAGTAATTTCTTAAATTAAAGAGGATAGTGGGGGGCCTTGGCTACCTTACGTATGAGCGCTTACAAGCCCCAGGAAAAGCGGTTTTCATAAAAATAAGCTAAAAACACACCAAAAGTGGTTTGAAAAGCCGTCTAACTTGGGAAAAACACAAACTTATATTCAATAGCCGTCGGTGATACATCTTTAGCGCCAAAATTGACCTGCCTAATCCGCTCAAGAATACTAGCATCCAGATCTGCTATACCTAGCTCGCTCGCCACCAACCTTAACTTTGAAATACTTCCATTAGGCTCAATCACCATTGAAAACGCGAACTTTCCTGCAAGATCTGGATGATCAAGCAATGCGCGCTGATACAAGGTGTAAACACTGCTTTTAGTTTTTTCGAGCGTACTGCGGATACTTTCCATATCTCGACCACTGGTTTGATTGGATAAGCCACCAAATTGGCTATTTCCGTTCCCATCACCAACCCCACCGCCTGATCCTGTTCCGCCATTACCCCCTTGTCCACGTCCGCTCCCGCTGCCATTTCCTATCCCAGTGCCAGTACCATTGCCGCTGCCGAATCCCGTGGACTTGTGATCAGCTAGGGCAACAACATCACCTTTCATCATAGATTCATTGACCACCAAACCTTTGCCTTTACCAGCAGCGCTATCCGCGCCAAGTACATCGCGGTTACTTGCTGCAACTGTTCCACCAGTGCTAACAGATACATTTTTATTTTGCATTTTTGCGATATCTAACGCACCGCGTAACGATTTTAATTGGCTCGACAGCTCAGAAATTTCCTGTGAGTTTGCCAAGGCAATCTTTTTATCAACAGCCGGCTTTGGAGTTTGAGCACTTCCCCCACCAACCTTACCAACAGATTTGGAACCCGCTTTCACCTTTTGAGATACCTCGGATGGAGGCGCGACTTGTGGCTTTTCGACTATTTTAGCGTTTTCGGTTTGCACAGGTGCTGAAGCTGAAGATGTCACGGGTTGAACAATAACCTTCGGCGGCTCCAAAATGATTTTTGTTTCTGTATATGCCTTTTTTTCTTCCGTCACAAACCCATTATCAATTAGCCGCAACCAAGGCACTAAAAGAAATAATAACAGTACCGGAATGAGTACTCTTTTGAGAGTTTTTTTAAACGCCGCTTCACGCTGCTCATCGGCATGCCAAGGCAATACCAGATCGAACGCGAGAGGTTGAATAGCGAAAGACATGCTAACCTCCTACCTTTACAGCGTTATTGACAGCAGCATCCTTCGATGTGCCTGCACCTGCGCCCGCACCTGAAAGCCCTGCGGGGAAAACATGATTCACCGCTAATGAAATATTGCGATAGTCACTACCCTGACAAGTAACCATAACGCTTTTTAATAACGAGTATGGAACGGATTTGTCACCCATGATTGTTATGCTCAAGCCATTAACCTTTTCATACTCTGACAATTCGCCCATAGTTGCCTTTTGACTGTTCAAGGCTACAGTTAGCGGTTCAATTAGCTTTTCCGGTGTAGTTAAAATATCTGCAACATTAGCCACCACCACATCACCTAGCCAGATTTGATTAGTATCAATAAAAATTAAAATTTTATTGCGCGGCTCAGTATTTGAAATTGAATTTGGTAGAGCTATATATTTCGCATTTTGAATCTTAGCGCTATCGCCGGCATTAATTAATAAAAAGATAATAAAGAATGTAAAGATGTCAACCAATGACACTAACAATAACCCGGCAACAACAGGTTTTTTTCTTTGAATTTGAAATATTGTTGATCCCATCATGTTCTTATCAACTCATCTATTAAATAATATCTCCGAGAGAAATCTCGGGGAATAATTCGATTTCCACCAAATTTGTAGCTTCTACTGCAGTGAATGATTTAATTGCATCCATTGTAAAAACCAAGTTTTGGTAATCCACATTTGGATTAGACAGTAATAAAATATCGCGCTTTTCATTGAGTTGACCCTTCACAGCCTGAAGAACTTTTGAAAGCTGCATGTAATCGTAGGACTTTACGCCCTCTTTCTCCATTAGAGGAATTTCCTGGATGAGTACATCCTCAGGAAAGAATATTTTAAATCCAGTAGCTTCGATTCTGACTTCCAGCTTTGACTGCGATTTTTGGCTGGCACTCATACCACCTGTAAGTTCAGGTAAATTGACCTCAAGTACGGTAATTTGTGCAAAATTAAGGCTGACCAATAATATGGGCACAAGTATAATCATCATGTTCATTAACGGCGTAATCTCAAGCTCTACCAGGTCTCTAACCCCGTGTCGAAACTCAATTAACTTCATACTATTACTCCTGACTCACTGCTACTACTTCAGGCTCTGGATTACGCGGACTGCTTGTTTCGATAAGACGATGCAATGTCATAATATTAAGAAATTTTACCGCGGACATTTGAATACTCGTGGTGATCGCTGCAGCTTTATTTTGCAATAAAGAGTGGATAATTAATAAGGGAATTGCACCAAACAAACCAAAAGCCGTGGTGTTCATTGCCACTGAGATAGATGCAGAAAGTAACTGCGCTTTTTCCGCCGGGTTTGCATTGCCAACAGCAGTAAATGAATCAATCAAACCAAGAACGGTACCTAGCAGCCCACACAAAGTTGCAACGTTGGCTAACAGTGCGAGATACCCTACGCGTTGCTCAAGTTGCGGGATGATTTCTAACATCCCTTCCGTCATTGAGTTTTCGATATCGGCGCGCTGCTTAGAAACTGTCATCATATCCAAACCACAACCAATAATACGTGTGACAGGCGCTTGGCTTTCCCGTGTATACATTTGCATTTTTTCCATATCTGTAGTTCGCAATAATGGTAAAAATGCATCAAATGCTTTTATATTTCGCGCTCGTTCGCGAGCAAGGTAAATCCATCTTTCCAAGCTAATGGCGACCCCAATCGCTAGCACTAGCGCAATAGGGTACATAAAAAATCCACCGTCCTGAAGAAACTTAATTATTGTGTTGTATGTGTCAAGCATAATAAATTCTCACTGTTCAATTAAATAATTAATCTATTGTAACGTTGTTAGTTCCGCTATTTTCTAAATCCATTTCATCGTACATATTCATTGAATTCAACATAACATCTCGATCAATTAACTGTAAAGTTTGATCATGTTTTTCCTCTATATTCCATTGTAATTTGTCAGGTGTACGGTTCCCCTTCCAAGGAATAAAATAACTCACGGCAGGCTGCTCTTTGTCGCCAACGAAAGTTGACTCTAAAAGAATAGTTGTGTCGGGATTAGGGGCTTTATCTTCTGCATTGCAAAATGTTACAAAAAACAAAAAAGCAAAAAAAACTAATTTTTTCATGATTACTCAACGTTACTTACATTTAAAAAAAACTATTCCATTTAAAACAAAACTGTTTAAACATTAGGATAGCGGCTTCGACTCAGCTTTTTTCTTTTCCACTACCAATCCGGGAGGAACACCCGTACGCTGCTGGATTTCAACCAGCCACTTGGCAATATTTTTATCTTCGCCACCCGTAAGATACTGGTATGCCTCCATGTGCTTTTGGGCCCGCAGCGGGTGATTTAAAAATACATCATACAATACCGCAAGATTTAAATGCGCTTC
>JANPKH010000068.1:0-3298 GCA_031425935.1 Gammaproteobacteria bacterium
GAATCAATTTTACAGGGAAGCGTTTGTATTTGAATTAAACCTAATAAACCTAAATCTTCTATATCGATCTCTACGTCGCTGATCGCAGTTCTACAGCATGTTAAAATATAATTGGCTTCTTTCTCTTCGTTGCTAAGCGCTTCCTCAAATTTTATGGGTTGAGTATTTCCATTAAGCACTTGAGCTTTACATGCGCCACAGCGACCAGTGCGACAACTATGCTCCAATACGAGTCCTTGCGTTCTAGCTGCATCGAGCAATGTAACATCAGCAGCACATGAAAACTGTTTAGCATTAGAAAGAGAGACTGTCGGCATTTCAACATCCTTTGCTACATAGAAATACTAATTAAAATTTATTCTTTCTTTTTCAATCACTAAAGGTCTTTTTTTACTGTACAAATGCACGGAACCAAGATATTCGCCAAGAATTCCCACAAAAAATAATTGAACAGAAGCAAAGAAAAAAATTCCTATAACAACCGGTGCTAATCCCAATGTAAATGAGTTCCAAAAAATTAATTTTAAAACAAAATAAACTAACGCAACCAGGATACTAATAAAGGAAATGAGAAACCCAGCCATAGTTGCAATACGCAAGGGTACTTGCGAGTGGGAAATAATTCCCAGCATGCCAATGTCATATAGCGTAAAAAAGTTATTTTTAGTGATGCCTCTAACTCGCACTGGCTGATCATAGGGTATTTGGTGTATGCGTAAGCCTATTTCAGCAATAAGTCCTCTAAAATACGGATAAGGGTCATCGATGCTGCGCAGGTGATTAATAACTTCTGTGTCGTATAGGCCAAAGCCAGTAAAATTATCAATCAAATTCACATTAGATAGTTTGTTAACAGTTTTGTAATAAAACTTACGAATAGAAAACATAATGGAAGATTCTTCGCTGGAGCGCTTAGTGCCAACCACGGTCTGGTAGCCTTCTTCCCATTTTTTTATAAACTCAGGTATTAACGCTGCAGGGTCCTGCATGTCTGCAACGAACAAGATCGTAGCATCACCTTTAGCTTGTAGTAATCCGTAGTAGGGCGAGCGAATGTGGCCGAAATTTCTGCTGTTAACAATTATTTTAACGTGTTCATCTTCGGCAGCGATATCTTTTAAAATCTCAAGCGTTTTATCGGTAGATGCATTGTCAATAAAAATATGCTCATACGAATAATTTTTATATTGTGAGAGAACATTTTTAATGACATTAACACATTCCTGAACATTATCTTGTTCATTGTAACAAGGAGTTACCACGCTAATACATTTCATATGTTCTACCTGTTAAAAACAAAATACTTATTGAGTAAAAAAGATAATGCCGCTGAAGGAATTAGTGCAACAGCACCTGCGCTGTATGCATTTAACCCAAGGCGAATCATGCCATTGATTAACAGTAAATTTACGGCAAATACAATAATATAAACGCCAACAAATTTGATCAGTAATGCGCCATTGTTCGAGCCAAATACAAGTCTACCAATAGTTTGGAAGTTAAATAAAACGCCAAGAATAGTTGCAAAACCCAGTGCATAGACGTAACCCAAACCAAAGTAGATAAATAAAGCATATAGACAATAACCAACAATGGTATTTATCAACCCGACAACAACGAATTTTGCTATTTGTGCAGATAACATTGGCCTTACACCATAGGATAATTTTTGGTGGCAGCTACCGCTGTTACCGTAGCACTTTAAAGTTTAATTCACGCCAGTTCAGTTTTGGTTAAAATCAATTATGTTAGCTTGGTCACTCCAAGAATGAATACAATTCCAGATAGTGTAAATAGCATTGCTAATATCTTACCAATGTTGGCAAGACGTATCGCTCCGGATTTTTCAAAATTCATTATGCTGACAGCATATAAAGAACAGAACGTTAATATAATTGGCACTATGTATCTAAAGTCAATATTTGCCGGAAAGGTCATGCGCATGTATGTGATTCCCGCCCACAAGAAAAATCCGGAAAGTAAAATAACGGCCTGTCGTTTGAAATCATTTTTAGTCATGTGGTAAACGCCAACCACAATATATATCAACATCAATATCTCAAGCAGGCTACTTAATACAGCGGTATTAATGCACAGCAAGCTATTATATTTGAATTCGCCAAATAAACCGGTCTTCCCTAAGTAATTCCAAAAAAACTGACGACCCATGCGGTCATCATAAGGGTCAGTAAAAGGTTCGGTAACAAATGTTTTTACATCAAGCCAAAGATAATTGGCAGCAGTATTACCCACTAAGTTAGCTTGCGACAACCCAGCAATATCGTCGATATAAAGTTTATCGCGCTTGCCTTGAAGTACCAAAATAAATCCGGGTGCAACAGTAATGATAAACGCGGTGAATAAAACCAAACAGGGCACTATAGATAGTTTGAAATATGTTAGATATTCTTTTGATTTTAGCATTTTGTACAGGCCGGTTATGGCCAGCACTGCTATTAGAATCTCCCCACTTGCTTTTGTAAGAATTGCTGCGGCGCCAATTAAACTGGCGATTATTAGGTCACGTTTTTTGTCGTCGCGATACCATTTTGCAATGTAGTACAAGCTCGCAGTAAATAAAAAATACTCCATCGGATCGTTGCCAATACGTACCGAGTGAATTATTGCTGCTGGCCAAAATGCAAACAAAGCCCCAATTATCCAAAATAAACCATCGCTTTTAAATTTGGCTTGTAAATATTCTACGGATGGCCGGCCATAAAGTTGAGATGTTTTTACATTCTCTTCGATCGTGGCGATTTCAATAGGTTCTTTGTGTCGGGTTGCGTTCACGTTAATTGGCGATTTCTTGATACGACTAAATGAAGTGCGAAATGGACGATAATTTTTTAACGGTGCATTTTTCTGCACTTCCTTTTTATGTTCAGCGGAGTTAAATAACTGGTCGAGAATTAATAAACCAAATAGTACAAAGCCCATGGAGTAGGCTAGGCTCAATAATTGCTCTACGCGAAAAAGTGTAAATTTATTTGTTGGCTCAAAAATCTGCGCTATTTTAAAAACAATTGCACCAGTGTAATAATAGAGTGGTGGGTGAAAAAATGCGCCGCCGACTGCGTAATCTACAGGAGGCGGTACCCAATTCGCCGCTAAGTATTCAATGTATCCCGTATGATCCCCCAGATCATGATCACGCACATCGGGAGGTGTTACAGAAAAATATATAATTCGAATGAGCAGTGCGCCAACAAACAGTATCTTTATGGATGTTTTTAATTTAGATGCAGTGAGGAATTTATACGCGAGCAAGACTACAACTAAGGAAAGTAAACTATAC
>JANPKH010000069.1:0-13156 GCA_031425935.1 Gammaproteobacteria bacterium
GGATGATCGCCACGACCGCCACGAGAAATGGTGGCTGGCCAGACAAACTCTCAATAACTTTGGAAAAGTTTAATGCCGCTACATCAGCAGTCAAGCCAACTGGCTGCTGGGATTGCTGGGTATTGCGACTAAACGCTTTAACAAAAGTGAATATAATCAGTGGGACAAAAAAGATGAGACCCAGCACAATTGGGCCCCAGGTTGAACCGAGATAGGCTGATAAGCAGTGATAGAGACCAACACTCACCCATATCAAGCCGATAATAGCAGTCCCTAACAACAACACTAATCCAATAATCAGGGAGCGTAACTCTTGCAACTGATCGCTAAAGTTGAACATATTTTTCGTCTCACTGGGTTTAAATGTTGCAATGGTAAGGAATTCAAAATGCCGTGGATTTAAAATACTAAAAATTTAAAAACAAATAATTGATTTATGCAAACATGTACAATCATACAAGTTTCACAAAGACTTAGCACACTCTACTTAATGGACAACAAAAAGTAAAAACAAAAAAGGGCGAAAACAAAACCCTGCAAATATTTTCCATTATGTTAACACTTCCAATACTATAACTTAACAAAAACAGGGGGAACCTCATGAGTCAAACTGAAAAAATTCGTCAGATGCCTGAGTACATTGCACTAACGCAGGCACGCAAAAAAATTGTATGGCCGCTCTCAATTGCAACTATTATGGCTTATTTTGCGCTTATTTTAATAATTGCTTTTGCACCACAAATCTTGGGCAATCCAATTGGCGGCGGAGTAACTTCAATTGGGATTGTTTTAGGGCTAGGAATTATTTTTTTGTGTTTGGTAATCACCGGTATTTACGTTACCTACGCTAACCGGGTTATCGAACCGTTAACTCGCGCCATTGTACAAAAAGCAGGAGAGCTATGATGAAATTTAAAACTCTAATTGCTTCCTCATTAACTGCATTTTCTGCAAGCACTTGGGCAGACACCGCGTCCAAAACAGAGGTAAACGTCACCGCAATAGTGATGTTCCTATCCTTTGTTATAGTTACCTTGGGTATTACTTATTGGGCCGCGCGCCGCACTAAAACTACTGCGGATTTCTACGCCGCTGGCGGTGGTATTACCGGATTTCAAAATGGCTTAGCTATAGCTGGCGATTACATGTCGGCTGCATCGTTTTTAGGGATAGCGGGTTTAGTTTATATTTCCGGTTTTGATGGTTTAATTTATGCAATTGGCTTTTTAGTGGGCTGGCCACTGGTTCTATTATTGATTGCTGAGCCATTACGCAATTTAGGCAAATACACTTTTGCTGATGTGGCTTCTTTTCGCTTGCAACAAAAACCCATTCGCATTCTTGCGGCAAGCGGTTCACTTGTTACTGTCATTTTCTATTTAATTGCACAGCTCGTTGGTGCCGGTAAAATTATCGAGCATTTATTCGGCTTGCAGTATGAAACTGCTGTTATTAGTGTAGGTATTTTGATGACGCTTTACGTGACTTTTGGTGGAATGCTCGCCACCACATGGGTGCAATTAATTAAAGCCGTACTACTCCTTTCTGGCGCTAGTTTAATGGCGCTCCTCGTGCTATCCCATTTTAATTTTAGCTTTGAAGCTATGTTTGCCGAGGCGGTAAAAGTTCACTCTAAAGGCATAGCCATAATGGCGCCCATCACGCAAACACCAGACGCAATTTCTGCTATATCCGCCATATCACTTGGCATGGCATTAATGTTTGGTACGGCGGGATTACCGCATATTTTGATGCGTTTTTTCACTGTACGTGATGCAGTACAAGCGCGTCGGTCCGTGCTTTATGCCACAGGATTCATCGGCTATTTTTACATTCTCACATTTATTATCGGTTTTGGTGCAATCGTATTACTTGCCACCAACCCTAGTTATTTTGCTGATGGAAAATTAATTGGTGGCACGAATATGGTTGCCATTCGCTTAGCCCATGCGTTAGGCGGCAATGTACTATTAGGGTTTATTTCTGCGGTAGCCTTCGCAACAATTCTGGCCGTAGTGTCAGGCTTAACCTTGGCCGGCTCCAGTGCAATTTCTCACGATTTATACGCTACATTGGTATTGAAAGGTAAACGTGATGAGAAAAAAGAAATTCTTGCTTCGCGTATAGCTACTGTTTGTCTCGGTGTGATTGCAGTTTTACTTGGCATAGTGTTTGAAAATCAAAATGTCGCCTTTATGGTAGGCTTGGCATTTTGTGTTGCTGCCAGTGCTAACTTTCCGATATTGCTACTCTCTATGTACTGGCGCAAACTCACCACGAGCGGAGCTGTTATCGGCGGGTCTCTTGGCTTGGTCACGGCACTGGTATTGGTTGTGTTAGGCCCAACCGTATGGGTAGATGTTTTCCACAACGAAAAAGCATATTTTCCGCTTAAAAACCCGGCCATTTTTTCAGTCACTATTGCCTTTATTGGTATTTGGATATTCTCACGGCTGGATAAATCTGCGCGAGCAAAAGCTGAGCAAGCGGCGTTTGATACACAATTTGTACGTTCACAAACAGGAATTGGTGCGAGCGAAGCTGCAGATCATTAAAAGCAGGAGTTCGCGCAATTTTAACTACTATAAACGTATTGCTAACACTACAAGTTTTAGAGGATCAATGTAATGATTTTATTCTTCATAGTAATCGTTATGATTATTGCAACAATTATTCTGACCTATTCTCACGTCAAATCATTATCGGTGAAGATTGATTCACTGAAAATTCAACTCGACGCATTGGAAAAAAAGATCGAAGAAAAAACTATCAATTAGATTTTTACATATTATAAGGCGCTCTAATAAGCGCCTTATTTCCATCACCTATAGCTTGCCTACATTCTAACGGGGCACAAATAAAGAATACTGTTTGATTCAAAACCTTATGACGCCTAAATGGATTTAGGTGGTAGAGCAATGCAGGAGCAATTGCCGAGGCATGGACGACCTACATGGATGTAGGAAGTTTCCCGAAGCGACCGGATCGCGGAGGGATGCCGATTAGAGCCTACAAGGATGTATTTACGGCGTGTTTTGAATTGAACAGTATTCTTTACAACCTCTCCATTAATATTTCATTCATTTTACATCAAAATTAAATATGCCCCCAGCAGTGCGACAATATGCCGCATCCTCAAACCACAAGAACTTCTGTAAAGTCGCGCCCTGTTTCCAAACATTATCTGTTGTAACAAAGGGCTTTACACTGTGGGTAGTCATCTTCAAACAAGCATCATTATTAGCAGCGTATTTTTACTATCACTTATGCCACTTGCATCGGCAGACGAACCCAATATGCAATTAGCCGGTATTAGTCGAATAGAAGAAATGATTGTTGTTGGTCAAAAAGAGGCACCCATCACCATAAAGCCGCGCGGTTTAGCAGTATCTTTAGGGCAAGAACAATTCGACGCTACAAATGCAATTAACGTTGAAGACTTAATGAAATATGCGCCCAATTTTTTTGTGCGTAAGCGTTACATTGGTGATGCCAATGGCGTTCCGGGGTTTCGTGGCACACACTCTACGCAATCCGCACGCACTCTGGTTTTGGTAGATGGTTTTGTAATATCGAATTATCTTGGCAACTCATTCGGCTTTCCCCCTAAATGGGGTGTTGTTGGCCCTGGTGAAGTGCAACAATTTGATATTGTTTACGGCCCTTATTCTTCGCGTTACCAAGGTAACTCCATGGGCGGCATTGTCTCAATTATTACGCGCCCACCCGAAAAAAATGAGGCCTTTATTACTCTACAAGGATTTTCACAGCCCTATCAACAATACAGCACCGATGAAACCTACAACGGCTACACCTTTGAAGGCGGTTTTGCACTGAAGCAAGACGATGGCCCTTTTTCAATGCGTGGCAGTTATCGCCATTTTGAAAATAAAGGCCAGCCACAAATGTGGAGCCAATTAACCCCTTCAACGAAAGCAACTGGCATTGATGTGACGGGCGCAGTAAATGATGTGGATCTCATTCCCCAAGCGCCTATTTTTGCTGCAGCATCGCCTGATGATAATTCACAAGATCAATTGCGCCTGCGCGGTGATTTAAATTTTGATAACTGGAGCCTGCAAGGCCTATTGGTTTACTGGACAACCGAGTCAGACACAACCAGTCCAACCAGCTATTTACGTGATGGTAATGGCAACTCTGTTTATTCCGGCCCCGTAAAAATTAATAATAAATTTTGGGAAACTGCGGCCATAAATTTATCACTCACCGAGCGCACTGAAATTCTCGCAGGTTTAAATGTAAAGGGGTCAGTGGCCGAATGGGAGGTCACTGCAAACCTTTCTCATTTTTGGTTAGCAAAAGCGGAAACGTTTACGTCAAAGGGTTACGCCAATGGTCTCAATAATGGCGCTGGGACATTTACCGAAGTCGATCCATCTGGATGGTGGACATTAGATACCAAAGCCACGCAACAATTCGATATTCATGAAGTGACTTTCGGCCTTACGTCAAATCGCTACGAAACAGATAGCATTACTTACAACACTTCGCAGTGGCGTGAGGCGACTAATAAAATCTATTCAATAGAAACTCAAGGAAAATCTACTTTGTTAGGTATTTTTATCGAGGATGATATTCACTTACGTGATGATTTGAGCCTAACTGCCGGTGCACGCGTTGATCAATGGAAAGCTTTCGATGGAGGGCTCAACCTAGCGACGGCTACAGTGCCAAAGTTTTATGAAACACGTCAAGAAACAGACGCAAATTTTTCACTGTCATCACAATGGACATTTGCGGAAAAGTGGCAAGCACAATTAAGCCTTGCCACTGCAACACGTTTCCCCACTGTTGGCGAATTATTTCAAGGAAAGTTTGCTCCTAATGGAGAGTTTGATATAAACAGTTTTGATCCAAACTTAAAACCAGAAACATCAAAAGATGCGAATTTTATGCTGCGCCATGAATTTGAAAAAGTGCGCGTTACGAGTAGTATTTTTTACCAAGATGTGAACGATTTTATTTTTTCATTCTTACATCCTAGCCCATCTGGACCACTCACCTCGTTTGTGAACATTGATCGCGTTCGTCAAACCGGTGCGGAATTAATTATTGAGACTGATGACTGGCTTTTAACGGACCTCAATATAGATTTCAACATTGCCTACATTGACAATAAAATTTTGAAAAATACATCAAACCCTGCATCAGAAGGCAACCAATTTCCACGTATTCCCTACTGGCGAATAAATTCTCAAGCACGCTATTCACTTACACAAGATTGGCGCATTTCCGGCGGTGTACGTTATAGCTCACGCCCCTATAATAATCTTGAAAATACGCAACGCGGTGACACTTACGGTTATGCATCTGAACAGCTGATTGCTGATATTCGATTATCGTGGCAAGCAAGCGAAAGCACAGAAGTAAGTTTTGGCATAGACAATATTATTAATGACAAAGCCTGGGCATTTCATCCCTTTCCACAACGTACTTATTTGCTGGAACTTAAATGGAAACAGTAAACCAAGAGCTTGCCTCATCTAATTTAAAAAAAGCAAAACAATTGTATCGTATGTTATGGCGATGGCATTTTTATGCTGGCGTTTTTGCGATTCCTTTTGTCATTATTTTATCGATCACTGGTGCACTTTATTTATTCAAACCACAATTCGATGCCATTCATGACGCACCCTATCGCAACCTCACCATTGATGGAGAATTAACAACTCCCGAGCAACATGTTGCCGCGGCCTTGGCGGCTGTACCCAATGCAACATTTTCGGCTTATGAATTACCGCGCGAAAAAAATGATGCCGTGAATATTCTGATCAATCAAGCCAATGAAAAAATTCGCGCGTATGTTCACCCACAAACACTTGCGGTCTTGCTGATTGAGCACGAAGAAAAACGTTTTCTACGTATAGTGCACGATCTCCACGGTGAACTATTGCTCGGTAAAGTAGGCTCTGTATTGGTTGAGCTGGCTGCATGCTGGGCTATTGTACTAGTCATTACGGGAATCTATTTATGGTGGCCACTCAATGCAAAAGGTTTAGCAGGAGTTTTGTATCCTCGCCTGGCATTTAAAGGTCGTTTGTTTTGGCGCGATGTGCATTCAGTAACGGGAATATGGATTTCATTTTTTGTTTTGTTTTTATTGATAAGCGGCTTGCCCTGGGCATTGGTGTGGGGCAGCGCGTTTAAAGAAGTGCGCCAGCTTACTGGCACTGCCGCGCAACAACAGGATTGGACTGTTACTGGACGAAAAAATCTTGCAGAGATTGATGATCATGCAGAGCATCGACATGATCACACCGACATGAAAATGAATAAAAGCGAGCCAGTTAAAAGTGTGTCACTCAATACGATCGCCCAAAATGCACAGCAATTGCATTTAGCCTATCCGGTTTTAGTAACACCACCATCACAAAAATCAATTCATTGGTCGGCCAAATCCAATGCACAAAATCGCCCCTTACGTTCAGATGCTTATTTTGATTCGAAAACGGGAGCACTTATTAATCAACACTCATTTTCTCAGCGTCATATTGTTGATCGTGCTGTGGGGATTGGAATTGCAGCGCACGAAGGTCAGTTGTTCGGTTGGTTTAATCAATTGCTCGGATTATTAACAGCCATTGGTTTAGTGTTCATGAGCATTGCCGGTTTTATAATGTGGCGTAAGCGCGCACCACAAGGCGTACTGGGCGCGCCACCGGTAATGCCAGAGGCAAAAATTGGCATTGGTTTCGCGGTAATTATTTTAGTCGCCGCACTTTTATTACCAGTGCTCGGCGCATCTTTAATTATTATTGCTTTATTAGAAAAATTAATTTTATCTCGTTGGGAGCGCGCGCGGGTGTGGCTTGGTATATTGTAATTTCTAACCTGCCTGTTACCAAATTCGCTGCCAATAATGAACATAGTTGATGCATTGGAGAGCAATACAAATTGCAGTAATGCCGATTAATAAAATACCATTGATAATCTTAGAGTTACCCTCTGGGATTTTTTCTTTCAACGAAAAGCCATAAAAAATATGCAATCTCAAAATATTAAATAATCCGCTTTTATCTCGCAAGAAAGCTGCCAATACTTATATTTTGTATGTTGCATTCGAAATGTAATGCTTAATGCTCTTAAGATTTTTGCAGTAAGGCTCGCACAAGCCTTTACGAAATGTGCGAGCCGATTTTTCTGATGAGTTAAACCTATTAAGATCTGCCTTGCCTGTCATGCTTCTGGTGGTGAATTTTACGACTCCGTTTATCGTGCTTACGTTGGATCTTTTGCTGCTCCTGAGTACTTACATGACCATCCATACCCGCACGAGATTGAAGACGACTTTGATGCGCTTGACCGCGCTCCAGTTTAGCTACTTCGTGATTGGTTAACTCGCCCGAACTCACGCCTTGTTGAATACGTTGTTGCTGATTAAGGTTACGCTGCACATCTTCTTGCATGCGCATTGAAGAAATCGAGTCCGGGTTACCTTTTTGGGCATCATGTTTTTGGCTATGAATTGCGGCGCTCGTCTTGTTTTGTGCCGTGTCAATTCGATTAGCCTCTTGCGCCGTTAAAGTACCATCCTTAAGCGCTCTAGCTTGCATATGGTTGACCTGCGATTCTGCTTTTTCGAGTTTTGCGGCTTCATGCACAGTAAGTGCGCCCGACTCAAGACCATTTTGAATACGTTCCTGTTGGTTCACATTACGGTCAATCTGAGTTCCCACAGTTTGCGCAGCAGCGCTAAGTGCAAACATAGGGCATAAAGTTAAAATCATAACAATCTTGATTGTTTTCATAAAATTCTCCGAGTGAACACTGTTTATGTCGTTGATGACTAGCTGATGGAAAGTCACTAACGCTCAAGTTAAGGATTTCTACTCCTTACAACCTATAACGAAGAAACAATGAAACGGTTGACTGCCATTCAATAAATTTTCCCGAACGTGTAATGCACTTGGTTATAACTCTCCGTATAACCAGCACAAATTGATCTTGTAGATGTGCTGCCAACAGCCGACAACCATTAAACACTTCTCCTTTTACGGCCATATTCACTGATACGCCGTACTCCCCGACAGATAGGTGCCACATGAATATTTCTTCTCTTACCAACCCAAGCGCTGCCGCTCCTTTGGCTAATAGCAGCCCACGTGGCACGCTCTACTCGCAACCACAGGACACTAAAACATCACCACCGAAAATTGAAGGACATGAAGAGGCTAAAGATAAACGCCAAGCAGCCCTACAACTAGTTAATCGCACTTTAACAATGGCCTATGAAAAAATTAGCTCGCGGGGGCAACCTACTAAACCAGGACAAACTGCCACAGCAAAAGCCAAAGAAAGCTACGATACTTTTGAACCACTTACCGCAACCAAAGTAGCCAATAATATTCTCGGTTTTATTGAGCGACGTTTACAAATGGATGTTGCTGAGGGCGCGACTCAGGAAGAACTACAATCGCGATTGGAGGCCGGCTTATCTGGCTTTAAAAAAGGATTTGCTGAAGCAAGTGAACAGCTAAAAGCGTTAAATATACTGTCACCAGAAATTGAAACCGATATTAGTACAACTTATGATTTGGTACTTAAAGGGATTGTTAATTTACGCTCTACATTTATTACCGCTACCGAAACACCTACAGACAAAGTGACACTTAAATCTAGCGCCAAGCCTCTTACAACTCTGCAGGTGCCTGATATTTTAACCAACGCTCCCAACGCCACTCAAACCTACGGCAGTTATGAATACGCGCGTGCGAGTGAATTTAATTTTGAATTAACGACTGCTGAGGGCGACACTGTCACCATTACCGCAAGCTCTAGCGCAGGTTTAAGTGTCGTGCAAGGCACTGCCAACAACGGCAATAATTCCAGCAGATTTTATAATGCCAGCACCAGCTCAAGCCTGGCGTCCACTTGGTCGGTGGAAGGTAATTTGAGTGAGAATGAAATTAACGCAATTAACAATTTACTGCGTCGAGTGGATACTCTCGCCGAACAATTTTTCTCAGGGAATGTAGAAGAAGCATTTAATCAAGCATTAACTCTGGGTTACGATGAAACCCAAATAAGCGGTTACGCATTGCACCTGGCACAAGTTGAAATTCAACAAGCAACCCAAGCCTACAGCGAATTTGCACCGCAAGAAGCCAACAATTCGCAATATCACTCACCCTTATTAGCGGAACAATTGCTACCACTAGGAGAGTTTGTTAAAAATTTATTAGCTGCACTGGATGACGCTTCAATGTTTGATAAGCCACAAAAATTATTAGGTGACATGAGTACGAGCTTAATTGGAGTGGACGAAATAAGAAGCGAGCTAGGTAAACGTTTTAGTGATTTTGTATATAAACTGTTTGCGTTGGACTTGAGGAAAAACCTTGCAGAAAGCAGCGTTGTAGAAAACAGCATTGTAGAAAAAAATCTTGCTGAAAAGAGTGGTACAGAAAAGAGTATTGCAGAAAAAAGTTTCTTGAGTTAACACCACAACATGACTTAACGCACTAAAGCGTTAAGTCATGTTCCGCCATTACTGACGAGTAAACAACAACGAGTAAGCACCTGTCCTAAAAGTAGAATAGGAAGTCACTTCAATTACATAAGTGCCCGATGCGGGTAATGTGAAATTTCCCGAAGTTGCAGGAATCCGTGAATTGGTTCCGCCACCCCCATCATCATTCGATGTAATCACTGTGCCACTCGGATTTTTTAGATAAACATAAGAATCGAAAGCGCTGGACGTCAATTGGATTGCAATGAGCTGCCCAGATGTACCATTAAACGAATAACGATCTGTGTAATAACTTGCACCGCGCGCACCTGCAGTGCAATCAGTTGTTGCCAAAGCGCCGCTGTTAGTCACACCGGGTACTGCGGCAATAGTCGTATTGCAAGGACTAGCACTACTTGCAGCGCTTGAGTTTGAAATTGAGCTTGTAGTTGAGATTGCGCTTGAACTCGAGCTGACAATCACACCACTTGAACTACTTGCAGCACTACCACTCACCGTTAAAGAGTAAGACCCGGTGGCCGAGCTTGCATAGGACGTAACCTCAATCACGTAAGTGCCCGCGGCAGGAATAGTGAAGTTTCCTGAAGTGGCGGGAATGCGGGAATTTGATCCACCACCTCCATCATCATTTGAAGCTATTACAGTTCCGCTTGGATTTTTTAAATACACGTAAGTGTCAAAAGATCCTGAAAGCTGAATGGCGACGAGTTGGCCAGGAGCACCAGCAAAGGAGTATCGGTCAGTGTAATAGCTGGTGCCGCGTGCGCCGCCTGTGCAATCAGTTGTAGCCAAGCTACCCGTATAAGTCGTACCAAATGTAACTCCATTAACAATACTGCAAACATTAACACTGCTGCTGATACTTGAACTCGCGGCTAAGCTACCAGCGATACTTGAGCTTGCGGGGGTGCTGCTAGGGCTTACGCTGCTTGCGACACTGCTTGAACTAACAACCACACTACTAACGCTACTTGAACTTGCTGGAATACTGCTGAACTCAAGGCTACTTGAGCTTACGGAAACACTACTTGGAACACTTGAGCTTGCAGGGGCGCTAGAACCGGTTGAAGGAATAACAGTATTAGAAGCTGTCGATGGCAAGCCGGTACCTAGAGCATTTGTGGCAGTAACGGTGAAGCTATAAGTAGTTCCATTAATTAAGCCAGTCATTAAGTGGCTAAGCTCCGCTGGACCGGTATAACTATCTGTTGTGTTCGCGAAAGCATCAGTACCATCAGCAGGGTTAGATATTACTGTATAGCCAGAAATTGGAGCCCCACTATCATTCAATGGAGGTGTGAACCTAACCACAGCTTGTGTGTTGCCTGCAGTGGCGGTGCCAATAACAGGGGAGAAAGATTGCATAGTGAGAACAGGCAAAGGTTGGGTTTCAAAAAATGTGTAGCCTCCTAGCTGGTTATTTTGGTTGTACCCCCAACATTTGACTTGCCCACCACTGACATTTGCGCAAGTAAAGTTATAACTCGCCGACACGCTTAACACATCTGTACTTAAACCACTCACATTGACAGGGTTACTTGAAAAAATCTGAGTGCCATTCCCAAGCTCTCCTTTCTGATTGCCACCCCAGCATTTGGCACCACCATTCTTCAGAACACAGGTATGTGCATAGCCTGCCGTTACATCAGATACACCTTGACCAATAACTAATGCATCTACAGGTGCAGACCGCGCTTCCGTAGTGCCATCACCTAATTGAGCACTTAAATTGGAGCCCCAACATTTAACCAATTGACTGCCAGTAAGTGCGCAACTGTGATATATGCCAGATGAAATTTTAACGATATTCGTCAAACCTAAAACATCAACAGGAGCCAGACTATTTGCATTTACGCCATTTCCCAATTGGTAATAACTATTCCCTCCCCAGCATCTCACTGTACCGACATTAGTCAATGCACAGCTAAATTCGTCGCCCACAGATATTGCAACGACCCCGCTCGATAAACCAATAACAGGAACAGGAGTAAGCCGAGTAATCGTAGTGCCATCGCCCAGCTGTCCGGAAGTGTTAGCGCCCCAACATACAACTCCACCCGCCGAATTTAGTGCGCAGCTATGATTACGCTGTGAGCTGATGGAAACAACACCATTAGTGAGAGTATTTACGTAATTGGGGAGTCGATTACGGTAAGTGGTGCCGTTACCCAATTGCCCATACATATTTTCTCCCCAACATTTAACTCCGCCAGCGTCAGTAAGTGCACAGGTATGGTATCGCCCCGCAGCCAGCTCAATAGCCCCAGTGCTTAACCCACTTACATTGATTGCAGTAGTTCTTGAACCAGCGGAAAAATCACTATCACCTGTTTGATTTCTGGAGTTATCCCCCCAACATTTAACACCGCCATTAGTATTTAGTGCGCAAGCATGAAGAGCCCCAGTCTCTATTTTACTAATTCCCATTAAAGGTATCTGCGCCGCAACCGGAAGCGCACTGATTGCCAGCAATGTGCAGACCGCTAAAAAGCCACATTTAATGAATTGATTGCTGTGAGAAGTGAAATTGTTTAGTGTGTTTTTAAACGTTGACCACGATATTGAAATAAATCTGTTCATTCTTTTCTCCCTATCCTTTTAACTGCAAATTGCACCGGCTTGCACCAGCACATGCTTTTCAATTCCCGGTCAAGGGATATGATATTTGGCCTTATCTTCATGGAATGATCAATTAAGCGCCAGCCGAGAAGACTACACAGGTCGGCTTTAATGAGCAATCAAATCAGATGCCAAATCATTAATAGACGATAAGAACTGTTGTCTGCGCGTGCTCAAGAATTTAATCTGGTAACATTTCCAAACTCATCACCAGCTAGCGAGAAAAAACGACACCATGACCCAGGCGCCCGTACAATCTAATTTGAAACCTAATGTAAAACCCAAGAATAAAAAAGACGTGCGCGATATTCGCGCAGAAGCATTAAAAATTGCCAATAGTATAAAAGTTGAAGGGCAAGCCAACGCTGACACTAAAGCGATTGCCAGCGGGATTCAGCGCGGAATGGAACAGTTTTTGCGGCAACAAAGTGAAAAAACACGGGACCTGGATAAGAGGGTAAAGAAAGTAAAACAATTAGCAGCCAGCGCAGCGCAAGAGCAAAATATTAATGCAGCACCCGTTACTCCATTACAACCAGCACGCCTACCTTGGATATTGCTGGCCCTTTCCTGGATTATATTTATTATTGCCGCATTAAGTTTTTGGTAATTTTCATATCCTATTTTTTATATCCATTTTTTCACATCAATAGAGAAAAATAAATTTACACCAAAGGCAACTGAATATGAAAAGTCGTGCCCTGTTCCTTATCTGATGTCACTGCCATTTGGCCATGATGGTGATCGTTAATAATGTAATACGAGTGCGACAACCTTTGCTCTACGGGGCATGCAGATACATTGGAATGCATGGCAAAAAAAGGCTGGAAAATATCTTTTTGCGCTTCAGCCGT
This sequence comes from Gammaproteobacteria bacterium, assembly GCA_031425935.1. Lineage (GTDB taxonomy): Bacteria > Pseudomonadota > Gammaproteobacteria > Pseudomonadales > Cellvibrionaceae > Cellvibrio. Next base: position 12,964 of record JANPKH010000069.1, read on the forward strand.
TAAACCTTTGCCATTGTGCTGAACTTTAATCCACAAAGAGTCATAAAACTCACCAATTTCAATATAGATCTCTGGTGTTATTGCATTGTGTTTAATGGCTGCATTTAATGCATGAAAGGCATTACGCAACACCCTGACAAATACTTGTTTTAATTCCGGGGCAAAGCAAAAAATATTGGGTAAGGAAGGGCTG
>JANPKH010000070.1:0-7218 GCA_031425935.1 Gammaproteobacteria bacterium
CAGCGATCGAATTTGTGCGTTTTACGGGTGTTGGAATGCTTGCTCGTACGAATGCTACGGATGCTTCTGCTCGTTTATTTAGTGTACATATAACAGGGTGTAATGGTAATTCTAGAAGTACCGTTACTCTTGGGCTTGCGGGAATGATTAACTCTGCAAAAGTGGCATGTCCTTAGTGTTAGAGGAAAAATTAATGAAATCGTTAAAGGTTCAGTCTGGTTCAACTCTCATTGAGATTGCCATTACCGTGTTGATATTAGCTACATCTTTGTTAGCAATGGCAACTTTGCAAACGCGGTCTTTACAATTTAATCATGCTGCATTTATGCGTTCACAGGCCAATATTTATGTTTACGATATTGCTGACAGAATACGTATCAATCGGGGCGCTGCCAGTGGCAATATCGAAAGGTATAACACTGCTTATGATTCCACGCCGAGTGGTAATGCTTTTGCGGTTAATGATGTTGCTGAGTGGCGCGCAAATATAGCCCGTAGCTTGCCTGAGGGTAAGGGAGAAATTGCCTGTGTTCTTGTTAGTCGGGTATGCAAAATCTCTATTAAATGGTCGGATGAGCAGCTGTTTGGTCCCCAAGGCACTGATCCTGAAGCTACCACTGAATTAAGTTACTCAACCGCCATATGAGCACACATAACATGATGCTAAAACAAAAAGGCCTTTCACTTGTTGAGCTAATGATCTCCATCACCTTAGGCTTGATTTTACTTACTGGGGTGATGAAAGTTTTTTTATCTAGTAAAACGGTGTTTTCCACTCAGCAAGCTTTGTCTCGAGTTCAGGAAACAGGGCGTTTGGCTATAGAATTTATATCGCGCGATATCCGTATGGCAGGGTACATGGGCTGCGCCTCAAGAACAGCTGACATGGTAGTTACTAACACGCTTAATAATGCCACTACTTTTCGTTATGACTTTAACCAAGCCATCATGGGTTACAGTGCTGCTACTGTCGGTGCTGCCTACACTCTTCTGCCTACACCCACTGCTAGTACGGATATTGTTGTTCTTCGTAGCGCTTCTGGCAACGGAACTGTAGTGACTAAAAACAATAATAGCGCTCAGCTTTTTGTCTCTAATACTTCGGTAGAGGCTAATGGATGCGGTACCACTAATCGTATCAGTGGCCTATGTAACGATGATATTTTGATCGTAAGCGATTGCGCAAAAGCAACAGTTTTCCAAGCTACTTTAGTTCAAGCTGCTGGGGGTGAGGTTAACGTAGTTCATTCCAATGCGGCGGCAACTCCTGGAAATGCTATTTCAAGTTGGGGTGGAAGCTCAGTGAATGATACGTTTGGCCCAGGGTCTGAGATTTTGTCTGCAACTAATACCGCTTATTTTGTTGCACCGGGGGCAATATCAGGGCGTCCCAGTTTGTGGCAAAACGTGAATGGTACAAATTTAGAGTTGCTTGAAGGTGTTGAAAATATGAGCATTCTTTATGGTGTGGACACCAACGACGATTTTATCCCTAATCAATACAGTAAGGCCGCTGCAGTAACGGCGGGCACAAATTGGGATAAGGTTGTTGCTGTGCGTATTGAGCTGTTGGTTGCCAGCCTTGAAGATAATGTGTTGCCAGAGCTACAGAAATACCGCTTTGACGGAGTGGATAATGTTTCTCCCAATCCAGTAGATCGCAGGTTAAGGCAGGTATTTACTACCACCATTGGTATTCGTAGTAGATCATTTTAAGTATATAAATTGCATTTAAGCGTTAGTGAGGTTTCTATGATTTTTCAAGCCCCAACCCCAAATAAGCAGCAGGGCGCCGTTTTGGTTATTGGCTTAATTATGCTGTTGTTATTAACAGTCATAGGTCTTGCTTCAATCCGAGGCAGTGACATGCAAGAGCGAATGGCCGGTAATATGCGTGATCGTAACCTTGGTTTTCAGGCTGCTGAAGCAGGTTTGAGGCTTGGCGAAAACTTACTTAGTGTGATTTCAATATCCACCAAATTTGATGGTTCTACAGTTGGGTATTACCCAGATCTAAATTTAGCTGCCGCTGTTAAGCCCCGACCAATGTTATGGACCAAAGCACAGTGGGAAGCTAATAGTATTCTCGTTCCAACTTCAACGCTTTACGGGTTATCCGAGCAACCGCGCTATGCACTGGAAAAAATAATCGTCGCTCAATATTCTGCTAATAAAGGTGGGGCGGTGGATTTTGAAAGTATGGCAAAAGTGGCGGACGCTGAGTATTACCGTGTTACCGCTAGAGGGCTGGGTGGCACAACAGATACAGAAGTATTGCTGCAATCTACATTTATTCGCTAATGATGGTTCATCGGAGCAGGTCATGAACATGCAAATTAACAAATTAATATTCCAGTTAAAATCTAACATAGTTGTTGCGTGTGTGCTCGCGTGTGCAATGGTACATTCCAGTTACGCCGGAACCCCAGCTCAAAACCCATTATTTTTGTCGTCGCCGGTGCGCCCAATCATGATGCTGAATATGTCTAAAGAGCATCAACTTTTCTTTAAACTTTATGATGATTATTCGAATATCACCGATGCTGCTGGTGGAGGGCCCGATGCTAATGGTATTGCGGATACTACATATAATAATAACTACAATTATTTTGGTTACTTTGACTATGACAAGTGCTACACCTATGCCAGTGGACTATTTACTCCAGTCAGTTTTAGAACGGCTAAGTATTGTAATGCTGGGTCAGCTACAGGTGAGTGGAGCGGTAATTTCCTAAATTGGGCGAGCATGACGCGTATAGATGCGGTTCGTAAAATATTATATGGCGGGTTGCGGTCTACTGATACGGCCACAGATACTGTGCTTGAGCGTACTTTTTTGCCTAATGATGCGCACTCGTTTGCTAAATATTATAACGGCACCGATATCAATAAACTAACACCGTTTCCATCAACTAATACGGCTGGTGTAGCGGGTGATCATGTGTTTACAACCGGAATTACGATATGTAACACCACTGAGCCAACCGCTAGGGCTACGCTTTCGCAAAACGCAACCGCAGTAACTGATGCGCCTTTAATGAGAATTGCCCAAGGTAATTATTCTTTGTGGGCTAGTAATGAACGCTTCCAATGCCGCTGGAATGAGGATGTGGGTAGTGGAAGTCAGGGTAAAAATGGAAATATTAGCGCTGTCAGCTTAATTCTGGCTAATAGTAGTTCTCCCGTAAAAGCCGATGTGCAGGCTGGTGTTGGGGATTATATTGTCCGTGTGAAAGCTTGCGTTAGCGGTCTAATAAATGCAACTAATGATGAACAGTGTGAACCATATGAAGTTAGCCCTCCAACCACCCCAGCAACCTATAATTTTAAGCCTATTGGTAGTTTACAGAATTTTAAGGACCGCCTGGATTTCGGGTTGTTTACGGGCTCTTACGGTTTAAATAAATCCGGTGGAGTTTTGCGTAAAAAAGCTGGTGCCATTACCGATGAAATAAACGCTAATGGTACGTTTATCAAGCCGACAAATAGTATTATTCATACGTTAGATTTGTTGCGTATTTATGGGTACGACTTTAATGAGGGGCTATATAACACCGCAGATAGCTGTTCATGGGGCGCATCTAGCTTCGATAACGGGAAATGCACTAATTGGGGTAACCCTCAGGCTGAAATCTATTTAGAATCTTTAAGGTACCTAGCAGGTCTCAATAGTCCTAATTTTGATGTTAATGATTCAGCATTCATTACTGGGTTAAATAGGGTTAGTTCATGGGGAAATCCGGTAACCTTAAAAAGTGCAGATGTTAATGGTAACTATTGTGCCCCTTTGAATATATTGCAATTTAATGCATCGACTACCTCCTACGATAACGATCAGCTAACCGGAGCATCCTCAATAACTGCATTAGGTAATGTAGCAAGTGCTACTGACTCTATCGCAGGTGCTGCAAAAGAAAATCTTCTCGGTGGAAGCTTTTTTGTAGGCAATAACGGTAGTGGTAGCAATAACCAGCTGTGTACGCCTAAAACTATTTCTGCGTTATCCGCGGCTACGGGTATTTGCCCTGAATCGCCTCGTTTGGAAGGTGGATATAATTTAGCAGGCTTGGCCTATCTCGCACGTACAAATGGTATTGGTAGTGGCCGTGAAAAGGTAAAAACCTTTGGGGTTGCTCTTGCTCCTGCAGCACCAAAAGTGGAAATTCCTGTACCTGGCTCTACTACTCAAAAAATCACAATTTTGCCTGCCTGTCGTAACAAGGATACTGCTCCTGGGGAAGGAGGGTGTGCCATTGTCGACTTTAAAATTTCCAAGCAGCCTACAACAGTAAGCGGTGTTACTACTGGACAACTATACGTTAATTGGGAGGATAGCGAACAAGGCGGTGACTTTGATCAAGACATGTGGGGTGTGATTAATTACAGTATAAGCAGTACCCAAGTTACGATCACCACTAATGCTATTGCACAATCTACTCCCAATAAAATGGCATTTGGCTATGTTATTGGTGGTGTTGGTGCTGATGACGGGTTTCACGCTTATTCAGGAATTAACAATTTTACTGGCTATGGCTGCACTAATTGTGTGAGTGGTGGCGCGCCAGCTTCAAATGCCACACCTTTCACAGTTGCAACCACATCTGCTGCAACACTAAAGTCTCCTCTATATTACGCTGCAAAATGGGGTGGTTTCGACAATAAAACGGATGGTTCTACACCAACCGACGCTGAAATTTTTGGCACAACTGATGCGAACATAAATTATTTCTTTGCGACAAACCCTCGTGATCTTAAGAAGGGTTTAGAAAAAGCTTTTGCAAAAGCGGCTAACAATGTCGGCTCAGCCGCAACAATTGCTGCGAACTCGACTCGGCTAGAAGGTGAAACATTAATATATCAAGCCCGATTTAACTCAAAAGATTGGAGTGGTCGGCTATTAGCTTTTCCACTGAAGGCGGATGGCTCTATTGATTTAGCACCAAAATGGGACACAGATATTCAACTCGACCAGGCAAGTGTAGCTGCTAGAAAGATATACGCTTATGATGGGATAACAACGCCGACTCTGCAGTTATTAGATATAAATGCTATTGCATGGCCAACTTCATTACCCAATTTAAAGACCGCTTTGGTATTGCCAGGAGAAACAGCTGGAATAGCAGATGCTAATTCTCTTAAGCGTCTTAAATGGCTATTAGGGAGTAATGCAAATGAGTCTGATACGGATTTAAGAGTAAGAGAAAAAAGGTTGGGTGATATTGTCAATTCTGACCCAGCTTTCGCCGGTGGCGGCACGCAACATTTTGAGTTCCTGCCAGCAGCAACGACAACACCATCAGCAGTGGACTATGGTCGTGAGTCTTATCAAGCTTATGTGGATTTTAAAAATGCCACAGGCGCTTTGGGTGTCGGAATTAAGAATAGAAAGTCTGCTATTTTGGTAAGTGCTAATGACGGCATGTTGCATGCGTTTGATGCTGATACCGGAGTAGAAATTTTTGCTTATATTCCACGTGGCGCCTATAGCAAACTTGCACAAGTTTCCAAGCAAGACTATAGCCACCAATACATAGTAGATGGACCTCTGTTCGTAGGCGATGCATATATTTCCGGGGCATGGCGCACGGTAGTGGCAGGAACCTTGGGGTCAGGTGGGCGTGGAGCTTTTGCATTGGATATTACTGATACTTTGACAAAGCCAATTTCGGGTGCGCCTAAAGTTCTTTTTGATGTCACGTCTGGAGATACGCCTGCCACAGCCCTTAGTAACAGCTTGGGGTATTCTATGAGTAAGGTGCTTATTGCACCGACTGCAAATGGCAAATGGACCGCAATTTTTGGCAATGGTAATAATAGTATTACCGGTACTTCCCAGCTTATTACTATTGATATCGGCAACCCGACATCTTACAAAGTCATTAATACTCAAGTGTCACTTCCTTCGGGGGCAAATGGTTTGTCTGGCACGGCCCTTTTGCCGGGTGCTAATGGAATAATTACAGATGCTTATGCGGGTGATATTGCTGGAAATATGTGGCGATTTGATCTTAGCGGGAGTAATAGCAGTGGTTGGGATGTAAAATACAAAACCAGCGGTAATCCTGCCCCCTTGATCCTGGTTCATGATGCTGCGAATGTTGCGCAACCTATTACAGCAGCACCTACACTCGGGAAAAATGCACTCAAAAAAGTATCGGGTGTAGACTCAACGATGGTTTACTTTGGTACTGGTAAATATTACGAAACAACAGATAACACCAGCACGCAAGTGCAATCTATTTATGGTATTGCTGATACAGGCAAAATCAGTTTAAGTCTTGCTCGTACAGAGTTGCACCAAAAAATCATAAATACTTCCACTTCTACTGCAACTAAAAGAGCTATAGATAATGATTCTTACCCGGCCACGGGTACGGCTCCTACCTGGACTTCTATCTGGAGCGCTAAAAATGGTTGGTATTTGGATTTAACCGCTAGCGGAGAGCGTGTGCTTGGTAAACCTTTACTATTATATGACCGTTTACTTTTATCTACTTTTATACCTTCTTCCTATCAATGTGAGCATGGAGGCAAAGGTTGGTTAATGGAGTTGACTGGCGTAGGTGATAAATTTGAGGGTTATAGCCTCCTTGGTGTCGACGCAAACACACTTTTGGATAGCCCAATTTTAGGGGATTTAGCAGCAATAGTCGTAGGCGAGAAGATAGATATTATAGGTAGTACCCTGGATAAGGGATTAAAAACATTGGTGAAAGATACTCCAGCGGGTACTAAAGGTCGCATGTCCTGGCGTCAACTAAAATAACGGAGTTTGTATGCGTAAAAGCAAATTAGGTTTCACTCTGGTTGAGCTAATGGTCTCAGTGGCAATTATTGGCATACTGAGCGCTATTGGAATACCAGCTTATCAGAGACAAATTGAAAAAGCTGGTCGAACAGATGCGCAGGTTATGTTGAGTGATGTTGCTCAACGATTGCAGCGCTGCTTCACTGCTAATAGTACTTATAAGCCAGCAGCAGCTGGAATATGTACAGTGGCCGATTTAGCAGTATCTACCGCTGGCATAACTTCAACAGAGGGCTTATATACTATAAAAATAGTAAATGATGCTACTTATACTGCTACGGCCTATGTGCTTACCGCTACTCCAATAGCAGGAAAGCGTCAGGTTAATGATAAAGATTGCGCCACCTTCAGTCTTACTCAAGCAAGTGTGAAAACCGCAAAAAAGGCGAGTAATGTTGACAATTCTACGG
>JANPKH010000071.1:0-31431 GCA_031425935.1 Gammaproteobacteria bacterium
TTTTCCTTGAAAAAAAAGTAAGATATAGGAAATTGGCTATGATAAACACAACATTCACTGACAGCAAGAACATAAAGGTCACCCATGAAAACACCTAATATTGATAACGCTGAAATCGCTAAATTCTCGGATGTATCAGCCCACTGGTGGGATAAAGATGGCGAGCTCAAATCATTGCATGATATTAATCCATTGCGTTTAGTGCTTCTGGTTGTGGGGGCGAGTGGTGTTTTGGTCATTTTAATTTTTGCAGTTTTATTTTTTCGATCTAGTCATACAAAGCTTTCTGCGGTAGAGCGCTCCATACAGTTGATTCATCAACAATTATCCAAAAAATTAAAACGCTGCGGTGTGGTGCCGGAGGTAGGAGAGACGCCACGTCAAGCTGTATTGCGAGCCGCTAATTTACATCCGGATTTAGCCCCAACCCTTCACCGTATTATTAATTTGTACGAGCAGCTAGTTTATGCTGAAGATTCCTCAGTACTACCAACCCTAAAGCGCAATCTCGCAAGTTTTTCTCCAAAAAAGTAATGGACTCAGGCCTTAAATAGAAAAATGTTTAATTGTTGTGCCTTCTATTTTCGCTGTGTATTAATATGGTGCGTTTTTTCGTTTTCTGATTGCTTCTAATAACTTAAATATTTGATAAATAACAATTAAATTTGTTGGCTTGGTTTGTGCTAATGAGTTTTGTAACGCTTTTTTTGGTATTTATTGCTCTTTTTTGGACTTCAATAGGTTTGAAACTAAGCGTATTTTGTCTTTATTAGAGAAAATTTTCTTTTTTATACTGGTGGCTGTTACAAATTGGGGCGGTTTTTTATTATTCGTATTTTATTATTCATATAAGTTCGCATTGATGTAGCGGGTAAAAATAAAAGGGTTTGATTATGAAGAAGGCTATTAAATTTGTTTTTCAGTTTGTTGCTATGGGGAGTAGTTTGCTGTTGAGCTCATTGGTTTGTGCTGATACCGCCACTAATGGGGTTGTCGGCATAAATACTGCTAACACAGCATGGATGCTTACTGCTACGGCCTTAGTGTTATTTATGACGTTACCGGGACTTGCACTTTTCTACGCGGGCTTAGTGCGCGTGAAGAATGTACTTTCGGTATTAATGCAATGTTTTGCAATTGCCGCAACTGTTTCTATTTTGTGGGTTGTGATTGGTTACAGTTTAAGTTTTGGTGAAGGTAATGCTTTTATTGGTGATTTTAGTAAAGTTTTATTTGCATCAATGACTAAGGATTCAATGTGGGGAGATATCCCAGAAAGTTTATTTGCAATGTATCAAATGACTTTTGCAATTATCACTCCGGCGTTAATTGTGGGCGCCTACGCTGAACGCCTGAAGTTTTCTTCGATGTTGGTATTCTCGTCACTTTGGTTGCTAGTTTGTTATGCGCCCATTTGTCATTGGGTTTGGAGTAGTTCGGGTTGGTTGTTCAAAATGGGTTTGTTAGATTTCGCGGGTGGTACGGTTGTGCACATTACCGCAGGTGTGGGTTCGCTGGTGGCTGCTCTGGTAATTGGTAAGCGGAACGGTTTTCCTACTACTGCAATGCCGCCACATAATATGACCATGGTAGTTACTGGTGCGGGGATTTTGTGGGTTGGTTGGTTTGGATTTAACGCAGGTAGTGCGTTAGCCGCGAACAGTGGTGCAGCGATGGCAATGTTGGTGACGCATCTTTCCGCCGCCGCGGGAGCTTTGGCATGGATGACCATTGAATGGATCAGATTTAAAAAGGCTAGTGTGCTTGGTATTGTTACGGGTATGGTAGCTGGCTTGGGCACCATTACTCCGGCATCTGGTTATGTTGGTCCAGGTGGTGCGCTGGTAATCGGTTTGTTGGCGGGTACTGTGTGTTTCTTTATGACGCAATTAGTTAAACGCGTGTGGAAAATTGACGATTCGCTTGATGTATTTCCAGTGCATGGAGTTGGCGGTATTCTTGGAACATTCCTCGCAGGTATCTTTGCGTCAACGCAATTGGGAGTGTTCAGTGGTCAAGGTTTTGGTGCGGGGATTGAAACTATGGGCCAACAGTTGCAGGTGCAATTAATTGGCATAGCTGCAACTTTGGCTTATACCGCTGTAGTAACATTTATTTTGTTGAAGCTCACCAGCTTATTAACACAGGGGCTGCGTGTGACTAAAGATGAGGAAGCTTTAGGTTTGGATCTTAGTTTGCATGAAGAGGATGGCTATAAGCTTTAAGTTTTAAGTTTTCTTTGTTTGTAAATATAAAAAAGAGGAGGTAATTTACTCCTCTTTTTTTATAAGCGTTGTTTGTATAAGCGTTTATATAAGCTAGCTATCGAAAATGAACTAGCTTGGCGAAAATGAACTAGCTTAGCGGAAAGCAATAAACTTAACGGAAAGCAATTAGCGCAGCAGTTACTGCTACATTTAACGATTCCACGCCATTGTTCATTGCAATGCGAACTTTTTCATTGCACAGCTGAGCAACTTCTTTCGATACTCCATCTGTTTCATTTCCTAATACATAAATACAAGCCTGTGCTGGAATAAATTCCTTTAGCTCAATTTTTGCGTGGGAGGACAGTGCACAAATAATCGTACCCTGTGTTTTAAAATCTTTGAGTGCTGCTGCGAGAGAGTTGCAGCGCAAAATAGGCGCGCGAAAAACGGTTCCAGCGCTCGCTTTAATAACAAGTGGGTCAATCTGAGCGCTGCCGTGTTGCGGCAATAAAATACCATCAATATTGCCGGCACAGGCGGAACGAATAATCATACCTAAATTTTGCGGATTGCTGATTCCGTCCAGGGCTAACAAGGTAAATTTTTGGCCTGCACTTTTTTGTAAAAAGTTATCGTAGGTTTGAAAGCCGCGACAGACTAAATCAGCAGCTACACCTTGATCCTGGCTGGAGTTTTTTGAGATTCGTGAAAGTGCTTGTCGATTGTGATAGAGAATTTCAGCGCCTTTGGCTTTTGCCAAAGCAACAATGTCATCCATAATGGCGGCAGACTTATTGCTATCAGCTAGATGTAAACGATGAATGTGAATCGATTTATCTTGTAATGCTTCCAATACCGGCTTGCGGCCATACACGGTTAGCATACCGTCAAAAAGCTTTTTTTTATCCAAGTAGGCTTGGCTATCACTGCGTTCAGTTGTCATGTGTATTTGAAAATATAAAGTTAATTGAATTAAATATAAATTAGGCGTTACAAATATTTTTATAGGCTCGCACAGCTTTATCTAAGCCCATGGAAATGGCATCAACGGTAAGCGCGTGCCCTATGGATACTTCGAGTAATTGCGGTACCTGACGAAAGTGGGCAAGGTTGTCTAAATTTAAATCGTGGCCAGCATTTACTCCAATACCAATACTTGCTGCATATTTTGCCGCAGCGAAATAACGTTGAAATAATAATTCAAAGTTTTCATCGTGGCATTTAAACGCGGCGGCGTAAGGGCCAGTGTAAAGTTCGATACGATCTGCCCCAATAGCTTTTGCTAATTCAATTTGTTCAATATCAGGGTCCATAAATAAACTAATGCGCACGCCTAAAGTTTTTAATTGGTCAATAATCGGCCGTAAGCTTTCACCTGATTTATGCAAATCAAACCCGTGATCAGATGTGAGCTGATCATTAGCATCTGGTACCAGTGTGCATTGCTCTGGTTTTGTATCGCGTACTAATTGAATAAAACCGGGGAAATTTCCTATTTTTTCAGCAAATGGATTTCCTTCAATATTAAATTCGGCTTGATGATTATCTTGCAATAATTCGGCAAGGTCATAAACATCGTGCGGACGAATATGGCGCTGATCGGGGCGCGGGTGAACAGTCAGCCCATCTGCTCCAGCAGCCAGGCAAATTTTTCCATGCGCTACAACATCGGGGTAACTGCCTTCACGAGAATTTCTAATAAGTGCTATTTTATTGAGGTTAACACTCAGTGCGGTTTTCATTGGGGTGCGCTCACAGGTAGATTCTCAGAGTGTCGAATCTCCATTATCTTGGTTTTGTTTTAGGTTTTAATATCTACTGTTAAAAATTAATTCCATTCCGAATGACGTTTCTTTTTGCCAAACGATTGTAAAATTAATGATAAAATAATTCCGCTAAGAATTAGTAGCCCACCATAAATACGTTGTTGGTTTTTATCGTACTTTTTCAACAAATAGTTTTCAGCTTTTAATACATCTCTTTCGGTTTGTACTAGTTGAAACTCACGATGTATTTTTTGATTTTCTTGTTCCATATTGATATCTGACGTAGCCGCTGTACGCATGTCCTCCGTTTCTTTAAGCAGGGTTTGGTAGGTTGCATTTAAAGTGTCTAATTCGGTTTTATAGGTCATATTTTGTTTTTGTAGTTCAACTACATTTGATGATCCCGAAGTAAGTGTTTCCAGCTTAATAGCTGCAGTTGGTTCGCTAATTAAGTTTTGGCTACGCACCCAGCCTTCGATTCCGTCAGGCGTTACAACTTGTGACCATTTATTTTTATTCGAGTCCTCTTCTTCTCGAATGAATTTTAATTTAGTGCCAGTGGTTAAACCACTTTTTAATACACCTGCTTGATTATCTTTATCACTGCGCAGTGGCACGGAAATAATATCCGTTACATATCTGCTTTCAGCAAAACTGGGTGATGAAAATCCTATTACTAATGCGGCAGCAATCGTGAATGAAGAGACTATTAATTTATAGGCAGGTATTGTTTGTTTCATAATTAAGGCATCGCTCATAATCAAGTGTATTGTTTATCAGTGGAATATTTCTTGGCAATATTAAGGGAATACTTTTTTAAATGGTTTTACAACTACTTGAGCAAAAACGCCAGTCAGTAAATATGGATCAGTACCGGCCCAGTTTTGTGCTTCTTGCAGAGAATTAAATTCAGCAACTATTAGGCTGCCGGTAAAGCCTGCATCACCAGGATTTTCATTATCAATTGCGGGGTGTGGTCCTGCTAATAATAAGCGACCTTCATCCTGCAGTAATTGCAAACGTTGCAAATGTGCAGGGCGTGCAAGCTTACGTTTTTCCAAGCTATTTACTACATCTTCGCTAATAATTGCGTAAAGCATACTAGTCTCTCTCTTTGCTATTATCGTTATCGCTGCCATCGTTCATTACTTCTTCCATGGTTAGATTGGTGAGCAAACGAATGCTGCGGAAAATATAAAAAAGTGTGGCAACCATAATAAGCATGGAAGGGACGGCTATGACTGGAAAACTAAGCGCATTCATTTTACCCACTTCAATATTAAATGCTTCTGTTCCGGTTGGACTTATGACTATCATTTTAGCAAGAATATAATTCAACGCCGATGAAATAAAAAATGAAATAGCAATCAAATGCGAGCCAAGACGTAAGGTTTTTTCAAATGCTTCTGTATTGCCATGGGCTTTTAATGCAGCTGCGACCTTTTCAACTTTGAGAATGCTTTCATTATAAATAAATGTTTTAACCAACGGGTAACGAGTTTTAGTTGAAAATATAACCATTAAACCAATTAATCCAGGAATTGCCGCCTCTTTAATGGCGTAATATTTGGTATCCAGATGCAAGAGGCTAATCCCGCCGGTCAATAGCACACTGACAATGCCGAGGCCGGAAAAAAAGTTAAATTTTCGGTAGGTTATAAAATCATATATGCCATAACTGATGGGGAACGCGAGTGCCGCAATTAAGCCCCATGTCGCGCCTAGCCCCCACTGCATCCCTAAAAAATTATCGCCACTCATTTTGGTTAAAATCAAAGTAGGGATAACAATGTTCATCAGAATGTTAATTAATGCATTTTCTTTTTTGGGTTTTGTTTTGATAGGTTGAACTGTTGCATTTTCAGCTGTTGGTGTGGATGATTGATGTGATGCGAGCTGGGAATTTGTTTGTTGCGCAGGTGACGCAGCAGAAATATTATCGGTCATCATGAGTCTCGGTCATAATGGGCGCCAAAATCGTGACAACCCAATGCAGTGATTTAAAAAGGTAAACGTGTGAAATTTGATCTTCATTGCCACAGCCATTTTTCGGATGGTATTTTAAGTCCCGAAATGTTGGTGTCCAGAGCTAAGGAGCGTGAAGTTAATGTCTTGGCGTTGACTGACCACGATACCATAGCGGGGCTATTTTTGGCACAACAAGCGGCTGACGCCTGTGGCATTACGCTCATTAATGGCATTGAGTTTTCAAGTCAATGGGGTAAAGGTGGAGTACATATTGTAGGTTTAGGATTCGAGCTAGAATCTCAATCGCTTAAAGATGCTATTAGCCGCCAGCATGATGCACGGATTTGTCGTGCGGATCAGATTGCCGCGCGCCTTGCTAAAGCCGGTATCGCTGGCAGCCTCGAGGGTGCTCAAGCAATAGCTGGAGAAGCCTTGCTAGGGCGACCCCATTTTGCGCAATATCTTGTCAATATAGGTGCTGTGAATAATATCAATTCTGCATTTAAAAAATACCTTGGTGCTGGCAAGTCCGCCGATGTGAAATATCAATGGCCAGACATAACAACGGTCGTTAACTGGATTCACGCTGCAGGAGGAGTTGCGGTGCTCGCCCATCCCTGTAAATATGATCTTACCCGCACAAAAATGTGTGCGATGATTAAAGATTTCACACAAGCTGGCGGAGATGCTTTAGAAGTTATTAGCGGTATGCAAGCATCGGCGATGACTGAAGACTTGGCGCGTATTGCCACGGCAAATAATTTGGCGGCTTCTTGTGGTAGTGATTTTCATTCTCCCAATCAGCCTTGGCAAGAGCTTGGCAGTTTTAATAGTTTACCGGTGAGCAGCAGACCGGTGTGGCAATTACTTGGTTTTGCGGCCTAAGGGTCTTATTGTTGTTATGGAAATATTTATGGCTCAATTTTTTCAAATCCATCCGGAAAATCCGCAACACCGTTTAATCGTGCAAGCGGTGGATATTATTCGTAAAGGCGGGATAGTGGTTTACCCTACCGACTCGGCTTATGCACTTGGTTGTCAGATTGGCAATAAAGATGCTCTCGACAAAATCCGCGGTATGCGGCAGTTGGATAAGGATCACAATTTCACCTTAATGTGTCGCGACCTTTCAGAATTAGCCACTTATGCACGGGTTGATAATCGGATTTATCGTCTTATTAAAAACCATACGCCAGGTGCTTATACGTTTATTTTAGAGGCTACTGCCGAGGTACCGCGTCGCCTCATGCATCCAAAACGCAAAACTATTGGCTTGCGTGTACCTGATAATTTTATTGCACTAGCGCTCTTGGAAGAGTTGGGCGAGCCTATCATGACGAGCAGTTTGTTAATGCCGGGTGAAGAATATCCCTTGACCGATCCTTATGAAATGCGCGATTTACTGCAGCACCATGTGGACTTAGTTATTGACGGTGGTTATTGCGGAATAGAAACAACAACGATCATTGATTTAACCGGTGATGCTCCAGAGCTCGTTCGCCAAGGTAAAGGGGATTTTTCGCCGATTGCTTAAAGTTCTGTATGAGCCAGGCTTCAGCTGATGTGAAGTAGTTCTTTTTAGTATTGTAAAAAAGGCGCCTTCCCGTTAAATGTGAAGGCGCCTTTTTATTTAGTTTAACTATGCGAATTATTTGATTAGTTGGGCGAATTGTTTGGTTTATATGAGAAGTCTAGTTAGCTGTAATTCTGCCGGTTGATACTCCATGACAAGCGTTGCAAGAGCCATTAGTGACCAAGCCCTCCATCTTTGTATCGCTTGCTACTGGGCCATCAATCGCAACATCAACTCCAGTAACAAATGGCCCCCCCGCAACGAACAATCCGGTAACAGCTCTTGTTGTATAGAAGTTGCCTAGGCTGTCTGTCCTTAAGCTAATACTTAAAGTGTTAGTAGCGTGAATAAATAGCTTCACCGTTGCTTGGGTTTGAGCGGCTCCCCCCGTTTTATAAACAGTGCCTGCTAATGTGAAAATCGCCTTTGCTGCGCCTGATCCACCAGCCCTGTGGCAACTCAAGCAGTCTTGGCCTGGGTTATGGCTCATTCCTAGTGCGGCGGCACTGCTAGCAACTGCGCTACTCGCAACACTACTTCGGACGCTGTTATTAAGGCTACTTGTGGTATTCGTCATGCTTGCTGCACTGGCCTGGCTTGTGGCAGTCTTACCTACGTAGGTTTTGCCACCGCCACCACAGGACGTCAAAAAAAACAAACTGATTACAGCTCCTAAGAGTAGGTTGCGTAGCATTGTGTTAATCCTCAAAAAGATCATGAAAACTTATTACACGGTTAATTAGAAGTTGGTGTAAGCCTAGCTTTTATTTTCGAATAGTGCGCTTTCATGCGAAATAAAACGTCGTATTAGCCCTCATTTCTCGAAATAATAGGTAAGGGGAAGGGAGAGATATTCTCGGCGTTTTTCACTATCACATATTAGTTGACCTATGGTTTTGATGTCGGTAGTAAGTGTACTTCTCATCACTATGATGAAAGTCGTCCGTGTTAAAGCTGTCCCCTTATTGCCTTATACGGCTATAATGCCCGCCGATTGCGAGCAGCTAATTCCTCGCTCAGTTTTGTTTAAAACAGGCTTTTACTGTGACTTCTACAATTGATGAACCTTTTGCTTTAGTGTCTTCTGAGCTTGCTACTCCTTCGGTAGCGCCCACTACTGACATAGCGCTTACTAATGACATAGTGCCAACGCAGGAATTTCTCAGTAAGCCACTGCAAAGCGAAATGCCGTTTGCAATGGTGCATGGTAAGGCCTATACCCAATTGCCACAGGATTTGTACATTCCGCCGGACGCATTGGAAGTTTTTTTGGAGGCATTCGAAGGCCCCCTGGATTTACTGTTATACCTAATTCGTCGTCAAAATATTGATATATTGGACATTAATGTCTCTGAAATTACCACTCAATATATGGCCTATGTTGAGCTAATGGATGCTAATCAATTTGAGCTGGCAGCAGAATATTTAGTTATGGCTGCGATGTTGGCCGAAATTAAATCACGCATGTTATTACCGCGTTCAAGCGCTGAAGAAGAGGAAGACGATGATCCGCGTGCTTCACTTATTCGTCGCTTGCAAGAATACGAGCGTTTTAAGCAAGCCGCTCAGGATGTGGATGCGTTACCGCGCATCGGTCGCAATATATTTCAAGCATCTGCCGTGGCACCTGACCGCGGTCTTACACGCCCGGATCCGGATGTTGAATTACAAGAACTTTTACTGGCTCTGTCTGAAGTGTTGCGCCGTGCAGATATGTTTGAGAGCCACCATGTTTCTAAAGAGCGACTTTCTACACGTGAGCGTATGGCGCAAATATTGGATAAGTTGGCGCAGAATAATTTTGTGCCCTTTGTAAGTTTATTTACTGTGGAAGAAGGGCGCCTGGGTGTGGTGGTTACTTTTTTAGCGGTAATGGAATTAATTAAAGAGGCTTTAGTAGAGATTGTACAAAGCGAATCTTTTGGCTCAATTCATGTGAAAGCAAGAACCCAATGACAAACAAAAATATTCAAGATAAGGCAGAAGGCAACACGCAAAGCGATATTAGCGAAAGCTCAATTAACGCTATGAATGGTGATGAAGTTGGCGCCATCGATGATGTGATTATCGAAGAAGCTGCCACCGTAGCCGTAACACAACATGCAGTCGATCAGGTAATGCTGAAGAAAATTATTGAAGGAGCAATTTTAGCGTCAGGGCAGCCATTAACAATCGCACGTTTGTTAGAGTTATTTGATGTTGCGGTGGCACCGAGCAAGGAAGATGTACTTCTTGCGCTGCAAAATATTGTCACAGAATCTAGTGAGCGTGGTTACGAATTAAAAGAAGTTGCTTCTGGTTGGCGCTTCCAGGTGCGCGAAGAATTAGCCCCATGGGTTAATCGCCTGTGGGATGAAAAGCCGCAGAAATATTCGCGTGCTTTACTTGAAACATTAGCGTTAATTGCTTATCGCCAACCTCTTACGCGCGGCGATATTGAAGAAATTCGCGGTGTAGCTGTAAGCTCACACATTATGAAAACATTAATGGAGCGTGAGTGGGTAAAAGTAGTTGGCCATCGCGATGTGCCAGGTCGTCCTTCGCTGTATGCAACTACTCGTCAATTTTTGGATTATTTTAATCTTAAAAATTTAGAAGATTTACCTTCGCTGAGTGAAATTCGTGATTTAGATGAATTGATGAACGTGCTTAACCTGGGTGAGGAAGAAGGTTTAGGTGAGAAAGATACAGACATATTGCCCGCTGAAAATATGTTAGTGGAAGCGATAGAGGCTAGTGCAATTTCGGAAACTATTGTGGAAAGTGATTTAGAAGAGTTTGTAGACGGTGAAGAGGCATTTGAAACTATTGATGAAGATACAGCGACACTTACGGTTGATGATGATTACGAAGTGCGTACAAAAAATGATGAGGCCGAAGTGACTATAGTAACGCCGACTTTAGTAAACACGACTTTAAATGAAGATACTGATGAAGAACTTAACAACGTATAACTGTTGTAATTGTCTAGGGTAAAAAATTATTCTTATGGTAAAAAAAATTGATCAACATCCTTTCTCTCCATCTGGTGTAGATGCATCAAAGAAAGCGAGCGAGAAACCCGCCAAGGCTGTGAAGTCAGCGGTAGCCAGCAAACCTGTTGGTAAAAAATTCACTAGTGAAGAACAGGGTAAATATACTGCCACTAAAAAAGAACCCAATAAAAAAGCGGTGGGTACAAAACCAGCCGCTAATAAAACAGCTGGTTTTAAAACGACAAAGCCTGCTCGGCCAGAAAAATTTGTTAAAGAAGATGCACCAAAAAAATTACTTGATACAAATTCTGTTGGTTCTGTTAAAAAGCCTGAAGATGAAAAATTGCAAAAAGTACTTGCACGTGCAGGCGTAGGTTCGCGTCGCGAAATGGAGCGTGCTATCGAAGCTGGGCAGGTTAAAGTGAATGATCGCACCGCCACACTGGGTGATCGCGTTACTGCTAATGATAAACTTTTTGTAAATGGCCATCGTGTTTTAGCGCGCGCAGACACAGCACGTCGCCGTGTTATTTTATATAACAAACCCGAAGGAGAAATTTGTTCGCGCTCAGATCCAGAAGGCCGCCGCACTGTGTATGACGGTTTACCTGTATTAAAAGGTGAGCGTTGGATATCGGTAGGTCGTTTGGATTTTAACACCAGCGGATTATTGTTATTTACTAACGATGGTGAACTCGCTAATAAATTAATGCATCCATCATCTGTTATTGATCGCGAATATTTGGTGCGAATTCAAGGAAATGTTGATGATGACATGCGAAAAAGATTGCTTGCCGGTGTGCAACTTGAGGATGGCATCGCGCGTTTTACTGATATTGTGGATGGTGCTGGCGAGTCGCGAAATAGCTGGTTTTATTGTGTAGTGATGGAAGGGCGCAATCGTGAAGTGCGTCGCTTATGGGAATCGCAAGGTGTAAAAGTTAGCCGCTTAAAGCGTGTGCGTTACGCCAATATTTTTATTCCTTCGCACGTGCGCGTAGGGCAGTGGATTGAACTAGGCGAAAATGAAATTTTGGATTTATGCTTAACTGCTGGTTTTGATAAAGTAAATCACACCAAGACAGTGCAACCTACACGTGATGAAAGCATGCAACGTGAGCGTCACGAGAAAAAGTTGCGCGCCGCTTCTGCACCACCTAAACGTTTTAAACCGGCACCGCGAAAGGTGAAACCCATTATCGAATAAATCGATAGTGGGTTCTCGCTCACCTAAAGACTTGAGTATCAAAATCGCTTTTTGATACTCTTTTTGACAAGAAAATATTGATTCAGACCACGAGCTTGTGTACAGTTCCGACTCATGATTATTAAGGGAACTATTAGTATTAGTAGCTAGCGGACTCTCATAGCCATTTTCAGAAACACCGCCGTGAATCTTCGTGTTTCATCCCCTTTTTTAGTTGCCAAATTTAGCTGTCAAATTGTTTAACTGTTTATCTAAACGTTAAATCGCGTCACCGTGAAATTTTATTTTTTTCTATTACCTAAAAGCAGGTTTGCGCCTGGAGGCATTATGTTACGTCGTGCATGGATAGTTATTGCGTCCTTTATTTCTCTGTTTATTCTTAATCAACCCGTGAGCGCAACAGAAATTAACGCTGCCAATTATGATATTTACATTGGAGACGTAAATGGCGATGGTAAAAAGGATTTTTACTTCAAAGGAAAGCTAGCCATATTGATTTTACATGGTGATATTGCGACTCCTATCGCCGTGGTATTGAACTACGATTTTGTTGTTTACCAGAGCGGAAATAGTTACTCGGCCCCCACTCTCTATTCCATTCCACAAGCAACATTGGCGGCAAATCTTGCTAACGGTTCATTCAAGCTTGCGCAGGCGGGAGTTGATTATGTCTCCTGGAAAAATGCCGGATCAAACCCGGAGCACAGCAATATTTTATTAAGAGGCGCTGATATATATGCGCCGGGGATTATGTTTGCAAGTTTCAATTCCATGGTTTTGCCGATAGACACACACACCTTTTTCCTTACCGATTACATTGGAATTAGCAATCCGAATGTCAGGCTGACTCTTCAAGATATAAATAATGACGGGCGACAAGATATTGTTCTTGAAGACTTGGGTAGTGCCGCGTGGAAAACCGGCTACATATCCGATGATTCGGGCACGCCTTTGAGCACGCCGCTTATGAAAAGGGAATTGAGACCGTCTACCGCCAGCCCTTTTAGCGGCACTAGCACAGTCGCGGTAGGCACTACGACCGGACAATTTCGTGTGGATGAGTCGGGCGCAGCAACGTACAGCGTTCCTATTTTCACCCCCGACGGTGTTGCGGGAGTTAAGCCCCAATTGACACTCAATTATTCAAGTAATGCAGGCAAAGGAATAGCAGGACAAGGCTGGTCTCTTAATGGTATGGCTATTATTGCGCGTTGCCGTCAAACCTTATCCCAGGATTCAAAAGCCAGGCCCATCGCATGGTCTGCAGATGATCGCTTTTGTTTTAACGGCCAGCGCTTAATGGTCGTAACAGGTACATATGGTGCACCCGACAGTACTTACAGAACAGAAATTGATAGCTTTGAAACTATCACTGCCAAGGGGGGAGTTTTAGGGCACCCCGCCTACTTTACGGTGGGAGCTAAAGATGGCTCAACATCCTATTTGGGCAATACTACAGATTCAAAGTTGATAGGCTCATCCACTAATGCAAGTGCAACAACGCTAACCTGGTCGATCAATCGTTTTAGCGATAATGTAGGCAATAGCGTTGATTTTGCCTACGAAGGAGATGCAACGACTGGGAATAGAATTAAAACCATTCATTATGCATTTCCTACCATAAGCGCTGGGCTGGCCGCGGCGCGAACTGACTCCAATGCAAAAATTAGTTTCACTTATGATGATCGCAGCGATATTTCTTCTTCCTACGTAGCGGGTTATTTATTTAAACAAACCAAAAGGCTCGCAAAAATAACAGTGACCAATCAGAGTACCGAAGTCCGAAGCTATACCTTGGCTTATATGCCTGAAGCATCGAGCGATAACCGTTATAAAAATAAAATAAGCCGACTCGAAGCAATTCAGGAATGTAAAAATACAACCTGTTTCGCTCCCTTAATGTTCAAGTGGGGTGGTGGTAGCTACGTGTCTTTGAACCAGTCGACGCAAGTTGCAAACATTGATTCACCCAGCGGCCAATATTTTATGAACAGCAGCTTTGCTGATGTCAATGGAGATGGTAGGCAAGATTTACTTTATGTGATGTATAAAGGTTCTTTCGCCACTGGTCAGTACCCTAATCGTGCAAACGTCGGTGTATCAGTTAAATATGCTGGCACCACCCAAGAATCGGTTGTTTTTGGAGGGGTCGTTAATGACTTCACTAAGCTTCGGACTGCGAACCTAGATTACAACGCCGACGGTCGAGCAGACATTGCTGTTTATGATGGTAGCGTTTGGCGAATTTTTATTTCAGCGCTAAGTGCAGGTAATGTCTGGAATACGTTTACCCAAACATCCGATGCTGCATTAGCAGATGCAAGCACAAATTTTGCGGATTACAACGGCGACGGGTTGGTCGATGCAATAACTAGTAGCGGATACTCATTGCTAGTGCGAGACTCCACCAAAGCCATTACTTCATCGCAGTATTATAAGTTTGCGGCCCAGACTGGCTTTGGATTTAATCCAGATGATTTTCCACAAATCAAACAGAACATTAGCGACACTGATTTGTCGCCATCCTGCAAAAGAATTGAGTATTTTAGTTCAGTAATTGCCTCCACAATGGGAGATTTTAATGGCGATGGCGTCCTTGAATTTGTAGGCTCTATTACGGAAAGAGTTTCTAACACTTGCTCATATATGTGGGAAGGCACTAATGGACTTAACGCCAAAATTAAAACAGAAAAATATACTTTTATCATTCGAGATAACAAACTATTTAATTATGGGCAAGCCGGAGGGCTAACCAACGTCCGTATGATGGATATGAATGGTGATGGGTTAAGCGATCGAGTTTCTAACTCGGGTAACCTATATCACTTTGACTTAAGTACTGGAACCGGGTTTAGTCCTGCTTATAGCGCCGCGTTAACGTTATCTGGAAGCACAACGAATCCTCCCGTTCCCCAATTTTTAGACGTCAATGGTGATGGTGGGCTCGATATAGTTTGGCTTGACAGTACGGCGAACAGTCTCATGGTGCGTTTATGGGGTAATGCTACTAACACTGTTCTCCGAGCAAATACTTCTAACGATAATGAAGGCCATTCTGTGATGGATGTAAGCGGCGATGGAGTGCTCGATTACATAAATATTTCGTCTACTAAAATTACTACCTATCAAGGCATAATGGCCGTGAGTGGCGCAGCCATTCCCTGTCACTGGGAGGCAATTCCCATACCAGCACCTTCAGGTGGAACCTATCAGGCCTGCGTTGGCGCAATTAACGACCCCACTTATCCTGTACCCGCACACGAACAATATAATGGCATTTTTGCTATTGATAATGGCATGGGCAATCTCACGAATATTTTTTACGGCACACTCGCTAACAGTGGTCACTATGCCACTTTAGAAGTTAATTCCACCACCGTCACAACGACAGCTAATCGCGATTGTTCCGCGTATACGGATCATAACTCTGAAGCCTACGGTCGATGCATGGGTGTAGTAAGCACCTCAGTCACTACTGCCGACGGTTTTTATGCAAGCCTAAACGGTGGCTGGAATTTACCCGCCGGTAGTTTAATCCTGCAACCGGATAAAACCTTAGCTACCACTAACGCCACTAAAGCTGCTCCCGTAGTAGAAGTACATGGAAATATGCGAATTGTAACTGCAGTCGCTAGCTCGGCCCCTTTACCCGGCGATGCAACCGCCACGAGCAAGGTCGAGTATTTTTACAGCGAGGCCAAAATGCAGGCTGCTGGCCGCGGCTTTCTAGGTTTTGCACGTTTAAAAACTCTTGATATACAGTCAGGTGTCACTACCGAAACAACCTACCGTCAAGATTTTCCTTTCAACGGCACACCACTTTCCACCGTGGTTCACTCTGCCAGCACCTCAACAGCTAAGCTACTTAGCCAGTCCACAAATACGTGGAGCGTAAAGTTGGGTGCAGCACCAGGCGTTTACCAAATTTACACATCTAATAGTCTAGAAAAAAGTTTCTCCCTTAGTTCCGGGAATTTATTGCAAACCACCGCTACAGCTATAACCATGGATGCAGAAGGCTTCGGTAACCCGACCTCCATCGTTGTAACTACAACCGATGCTGGCACTAATAAATCCTGGGTAAAAACTACTGAAAATAATTACGGCACCGACCTATGGGAAAAGCAAATGGGTCGCTTGCGCGGTACAACGGTCAAAACCGTTCAAGACACTGTACCCGATAGCGACCGCTCAGCGACATTTGACTATTACGGTACTAGCGACGGTAATCTACGCGGCCTATTAAAAAGTGAGACTGTGAACACTAGTGGGCTTAAAACGGTGTATACATACGATGGTTTTGGCAACAAAAAAACTGTAGCCACTACAGGCTTGAATGCTTTGGGGGTAAGCGAAACCCGCACTATCACCAATAGCTATGACTCTACTGGTCGCTACCTGATTTCGTCACTCAATGATCTGGGTCAATCGGCCTCAGTCAATGCTCGCAATGAGTATGGCCAAGCAACTTCGTCCAGTGATATCAACGGTGTAAATACCAAGATCTTTTACGATGATTTGGGCCAGGAATACATGCGCAAAGATGACACAGGTGCGTGGTCCCGTACGGAGTCTGCCTATTGTGGCGGCAGCGTAATCTGCCCTGCAACAGCTAAATTCCGAGTACATAAGCGCGTTGCCGGCGGTGGAAGTTCCACCACATACCACGATATTTTAGGTAGGGTAATACTAACCAGCACCGTTAGTTTTGGTGGTGACAATGTCTTTGTAGATACCGAATACGATAACCTCAGCCGAGTTAAACGCCAAAGCACGCCTTACTTTGAAGGCTCAGCCACAACCGGGTGGACAAGCTCGTCTTTTGACATCGTTGGCCGCCCTATAAGGGCAACCGCACCCGATGGTTCTTATACAACATTTGATTACATCGATAACGACACTATAACAAAAGTGTGGAATGTGTCTGAAGTGCAGCTGCAAAGCCGCAAGGAAACTCGCAACGGCTGGGGGCAAATTACTAAAATCACGGATAATATCGGCGGAATAATAGAGTACAGCTACACCTTGAAGGGTGATTTAAAGACTGCCACCACCACAGCCGCAGGTGCATCCGCAATAAGTGTGCGTATGTGTTATGACTCTCTCGGTCGTAAAATCGGCATGTTAGACCCCGACAAAGGCGGCTTCAAAGCTACTGTAACCAGTTGTACCAACTTCAATGCCAGTGCGCCTCCGGTAGGTTGGTGGTCTTATCAATACGATGCTTTTGGCGAGCTGGTTAAGCAAACTGATGCCAAAGGCCAAACAACTACTATGACCTATGACATTGTCGGTCGTATGCTAACTCGTACCGACAAGTTCGCCAACGGCTCTATAGATGCTTACACTCGCTGGTATTACGATAAACAAATCAATGGTAGTGCGCAAACTGGCGCCAAAGGCCAAGTCACTGCAGTTATTAATAATGCGGACGGCAGTCAGGTCTGCACCAGCGCCAGTCATTGCACATATTACACTTATGACGCTTTAACTCGTCCAATTCAGACCAAGGTACAATACCCGAACATTAGTACAAATTTTATCACTAGTGTGCAATATGATGAGTTCGGGCGGGCTTATGAACAGCGCGACCCATTACAGGGTGTGGTGTTGGGCACTAGTGGTATGCAAACCCTATTTAACCAATTCGGTTATGGGTATAAAAAACTCGATCTTAGTGATGGCCAACTGTTACAAGAGACACTAACCACTAATGCGCGCGGCCAAGTATTAACAGAAAAACGTGGCAATGGGGCGGTTACCACCAACACCTATTACGATGCGACCGGGTTGCTGAAAAATCAAAGAGCTACGGTCTCGAACTTGGGTGCAGCTATTCAAAACAACACTTACGTGTGGGACACGCTGGGTAACCTTACTAGTCGTCAAAACCAAAGTGCAGCTGTCGGCGGTACTAGCAGCAAAAACTTGTCAGAATCTTTCTTTTACGACGGCTTAAACCGTTTAATTAAGACCACTACCGCGGGCAGCTCAGTAGTACCCAAGTGTAACAATGATACGCAAGATATAAGCTACAACGGCTACGGCAATGTCACCTGTAAAAATATTGTGGGGGCTTACGCATACGCTGCCGGTACAGCTGCTGGTCCACACGCAGTGACCAGCACCACAGCTGACGGATCCTATACCTACGATAACAATGGCAACCAAATTGGCGGCGTCGGTCGGACGCTGGCGTACACTAGCTATGACATGGTCAGTAGTTTCTCCAAAGATGCTAGCAATAATGTCACCTTCAAGTACGGCCCAGATCGTGCTCGCTGGCAGCGTGTGGATAAAAAAACCGGCGTAGCTGATACAACTACAACCTATATCGGCAATATAGAGCGCATTGAATTCGGCACTACCATCGAATGGAAGCGTTATGTGGGTGGTGTTGTTTATACCTACAAGACCAATAGCAGTAATGTCCTATCCTCAACAGACAAGCGCTACATATACAACGACCATTTAGGTTCGTTGGATGTTATTACCGATGCGTTGGGCAGAGTCAGTCACTCCGAAAGCTTTGACCCTTGGGGTGCTAGACGCGCCGGCGAAGATTGGAAAACCTTCAATCCAGAAACTTTAAAAATAGCCAATTTTACCCGGCCTATCACTACCCGTGGCTTTACCGGCCATGAAATGGTGGACGATATGGGTATTATCCATATGAACGGGCGGATTTATGACCCACGCTTGGCGCGATTCCTTCAGGCGGATCCGTTTATTCAAGCAGCGGGAAATACGCAAAGTTATAACCGCTATTCGTATGTCTTGAATAATCCGCTAAACATGACTGACCCCAGCGGTTTTCTATGGAATCCTATGAAAAAATTCGGGGTAGTCGGTGGTAGCTGGTTTATGCACACCGGCGACTACGCTGGCGCTAAAGGCTTTGATTACACCCATAAGCTTATCGCTTCAAATAAAACCACATCACAAATTTATGTGGCTGCTGTGGGTATCGTAAGTGCCTATTTTTGCGGGCCTTGTAGCATCGGAGCTACTGCAATGGCGCAAGCCGATATGGCTTATTACCAAACTGGTAGTTTGAATCAAGCAGCGCGGTCGGGGGCATGGGCGGCGGTAAGTGCGGCAGCATTTTATGGCGTCGGTAGCGCATTCCAAGGCGCAGCGGGCATGACCACAGGCAGCACCTTTGGTACTACCATGACGGGTTCCGTTTTTGCGGGGAAAGTACTTGCTCACGCAATGGTAGGTGGAATTATGTCATCGCTTCAGGGGGGTAGCTTTGGGAGCGGGTTTGCGGCGGCCGGATTCACGCAAGCATTTTCGGGATTTATTGGTACGGTTGGTGGTGATAACACCGCGGGGCGCGTTGCGATGGCGGCCATTATAGGAGGAACTGCTTCGGAGTTGTCAGGTGGAAAGTTTGCAAATGGAGCAATGACGGGGGCGTTTTCTCAACTGTTTAATGATACGTTGCATAATGCACAAAAGGGGAATCCAGCAACCGGAATAGCCAATGACGCAACTCAAGATGGGCGCTTAACACTTGCGGAAGCCAATGAAGTATGGCGAGCAAATAATGACCCTTCTTTTGAACTGACTGTGGATGCTAGTCAATTAACAGTGTTGCAGACGAGTGAGTTTAATGACAATGGAATTGCTTCGGGAAGAATCCCATATTCAGAAACTGGTGATTGGCTTGTACATGGATCAGTAACCTTATCTAGAAATGGTGAAGGAGTAATTAGTATTCGTCCGGGGGGTTATGATTTCCAGCCCCATACACCAGTACGAACATTTATGACAGGTGTACGAAATGTTGAAACTTATGGGGGCTTTTATTTAGCCTCCAGAGTTGGGGTTTCTGTTGGCACAGATTATATAATTAACTATTCGGGGTCCCCAAATGTCGTTCGGTAAAGTTATTCAATTGATAGTGGTGGTGCTTGGTATGTCGGCCATTCTTTATTTCATGGCAGGTATGTTTTTAGGTCCGGGCGTTAAAGATTATTCTCTAGAAATAATTGGTGGATATAGCTATGAGGATGTAGGACGGAATGAAAAACATATTCTATTTTCTGATGGTGAAGGCTTGCCCAAAATAGTGATTGACTCGAGGGTTGATGACTATCATGTTGATGGCGAAGATATTTATGTGACGCGTCGCCCTGTTGAATATTATAAAGAGGGTGATGTTTTAAAGAGTCGAATTCAAGATGTCTGTGAATATTGGTCGATTAATACAAGCACAAATACCATCAAAAAAATTGATCCGCTGTTACACCTGAAATGTAAGTAAGAAACGAGTAAAGGGGTCGTAGTGATTTTTTCTTAACCAACAAGGATTTTTAAATTTAAAAAGTGAAATGGAGTTCGTTATGCCAAGAAAAACGCGGATGTATTTGCCTGGGGTGCCAACACATGTTGTTATTTACATGGATGTAATGTATGCAGGTTTTGCAGGAGCAAAAACCTGAGCAGCGTGGGAACAATCGAGATGCTTGTTTTTTTGCGGAAGAAGATTTTCAGTTTTATAAAGAGATTTTGGCGGAAGGGCTAAATCGCTACGGCGCACAACTGCATGCTTATTGTTTAATGACTAATCATGTGCATTTGTTGATAACACCAAGTTTCACCGATAGCATCTCGCGCATCCTGCAGCACATAGGTCGCCAATATGTGTGTTACATAGAACTAAAGGGGTCGTAGTGATTTTTTCTTAACCAACAAGGTTTTTAAATTTAAAAAGTGAAATGGAGTTCGTTATGCCAAGAAAAACGCGGATGTATTTGCCCAGTAAAGGGGTCGTAGTGATTTTTTATTCTACTAGGAGTTTTACATGAAAGTAATTTTCAACAACTGGAAAAAAACATTTGCTATTTCTCTGCTTCTATTACCAGGAAAATTTGCTCATGCTGCAGGAGCTTATGTTCACGTAAGTGATATGAGTCAAGTTCAATATCAGCTTACAAGTGATGGGAATGTGTATTTTAGAAATCTCAATCAATTCAACAGCCAAGTCACTGGGTGTTGTTATGCATTTGTTTTGAATACAACGACTAATTATGGGAAATCAGCTTGGTCGGTTATTTTGATGAAAATGGCATCTAAAGGAAGCTTGTCTATGTATGTGTCCGAAACAAATCCTCCCGCGCACAGTAATCCTGCTGTGATAGACCACATCGGAAACTGGTAGTAATACATTGGTAAATAAATAAAAAGCAAAAACTTTTATAACCGAACTAAAGGGGTAACTAAAGGGGTCGTAGTGATTTTTTCTTTAAAGGTTGTTCCGAAGATTTTTTTAATTTCATTTGCCTCTTTTATTGCAGTAATGCTTTTATTTTACTTTATATATAAGACTGAAAAAAATGAGGCTTGTAATTCTTTAGAAAAATTAGCTCTCGATACAAATTTTATTCAAAAAATGCGAGATGGCGTAGAGTCCAATAGCAAAAATCGTGAGTTAAAGTTCAATCAGTTTATGACGGCCCAAATCGATCCGGACGAATTTAATCTACTAAACATTAAAGAAGATTTAGTTGGCTTAAATATTTCTTCGGACGTTGGGGTTCGTTTGGATGCGCCTAGAGGTAAATATGAGAAGACAATTGATAAAATAAAATCTATCAGCGTATTGATAGATCGGTGTTGTATTTTAAAGATTCCGATGTCTAGGGACCTTGAATCAGCTATAGAAATTACAGATATTGAAAGAAAATTTCAAAAAAAAATAGATAATCCGCAGGTATATTTGTCGTGCCAATTTGAGCTAATTAACCAGTAAACCAGTAAACCAGTAAACCAGTAAACCGGTAAAGGGGTCGTAGTGATTTTTTGTGATTTTTTCTTAACCAACAAGGATTTTTAAATTTAAAAAGTGAAATGGAGTTCGTTATGCCAAGAAAAACGCGGATGTATTTGCCTGGGGCGCCAACACATGTTGTTATTTACATGGATGTAATGTATGCAGGTTTTGCAGGAGCAAAAACCTGAGCAGCGTGGGAACAATGGAGATGCTTGTTTTTTTGCGGAAGAAGATTTTCAGTTTTATAAAGAGATTTTGGCGGAAGGGCTAAATCGCTACGGCGCACAACTGCATGCTTATTGTTTCATGACTAATCATGTGCATTTGTTCGTTTAAAGATGGTAGTAAGCGTGCACAAGTTTTATTCCTGCAAAAAAATGGGTTAAACCCCTATATGTTATACGGTGAACTACTAATTAGTTGGAATTAATCCGGCGAGTTAAGTAATTGCAGTTGTGTAATAAACTGTTATGCGTTATCAACTAATAAATATCGGAGTACGATATGCAAAAATATATTTTAATAGTGTTAGGTTTATTAAGTTCTTTAAATGTAATGGCGAGCACCCTTGACTGCAAAAATGTGTATGTTGGTACCATATCTCAAAGGGTAGGAAATCCTCTGATCGTAGTATTCAAAGATGCACCAGGAAATTCATCAGGATCGTATGCACAGTATTTTACAGGTTGGACTCAAGATGAAAAAAATACGGCAGTATCGTTGTTATTGGCAGCAAGAATGAGTGGGCACAGAGTGAATATTGAAACCACTGAGGCATCGAAATGTGATATTGAAACGGGTGGAAGAACTTTAAGTTTTGTTCAGTTAGCTAATATTCCATAAACAAGCATGACAAGCGACTGTGGTGTCAACATTTAAATTACGAATATTCTAGTGACAATGTCGCCAAAGGAAAAATTCTCTTTATTCCTTTCGTTAAAGGGGTCGCAGTGATTTTTTTTTAACCAACTAGGATTTTAAAATTTAAAAAGTGAAACGGAGTTCGTTATGCCAAGCATTGTAGGGCGGGTCACAACCCGCGCGGATGATGTTCTGTAATGATGATCATTTTAGCGTTTATTTTTTGTATTTTTATTGTGCTTGTTTGCGTAATTGAAATGAAAATCGCGGGTTATGCCTTTGGCTACAGCAGTTGTTCCTGACACTGCTGATACCCCTAACATCCTTGTTAGGGGTATCCCACCCTACGCATAAACGTGATTGGGTTTTTAAAAAAGATTTTTGTGTCGCGGCATCGACGGCAACCGATTTTGGTTGATGAGCCAATTCGTTTGGCGTTGCGTGATGAGATTATTGCGGTGCGGAAGCCTTTAAGAAAAATTTGGATTCAAAAAATTTAAATTCACATAGATGTGTACCATGAAAAAAAACTACTTTTTATTTCTTTTGTTATTCTCTTGCTCAGCGGGTGCGCAACCGCTTATCAAAATGGTAAAGGGCATTTTACCGGTGGTTGGTTGGTAAAAAATATGGAGGGCGATATCTATAGAGTTGTATTTCGTGCTAATGGCTGCACCACAAAAGAAACCACCCAAACCTATTGGCTGTATAAATGCTCTGAGTTAGCAATTGAAAAGGGATTTGATGGATTCGAAATTCTTTCAAATATCGCCTTAACCCAGGATATAAGTCCGGAAACATTTTTCAGCAACGACGAAGAAATTAAGCCCGCACAATACTATGTGCCAATTTATATTAATAACGTTTATAAGCCTGTTATTGAAGCAGATATTAAACTGATTAAACTCCCCTTTGAAAACAAACCACCAAAAGTTTTCGAGGCAAAGAAATTAAAAGATTCGCTAAATGACTATGTAAACGGAAAGAAATGTAACGCGGGCAACGTATGCGAGCATGTTCATAAATATATTTATGGTGATGGAAGTAAGCTGTAGATAATAAGTGCAACGAAAAGAAGACCAAAAGCGTTTCAAAAATTGCTAACAAGCGATGCACTCATTTTTAACAAATAAGTATGCGCTTCATAAACATATACAAGTGTCCTTAATTTATAAATTTTATTAAAAACCATGGAGTTATATAAATGAAAAAATCATTTTTACAAATGTTATCTGCCGCTCTGCTCGTTTCAGCTAGTGCATCTTCTATTGCGGCTTCACCAGGTTGGATTGTAAGTGCAAAAGTAGTAAGAATTGTAGCGACAGTACAAGGAGGAATAAATTTTCGATTGTCCCCAGAGTTAAGTGGGTGTACATCCCAAAGTGGGTATGGGCCGCTTTATGCATCAGTTTATCCCACACACCCTGGGATACAAAATATCCATTCAATCTTGTTAGCTGCTTATATGGCCGATAAACCTGTCGGTGTTTACTTTAACGATGACAAGTGCACCGTGATGGAAGTGGAGCTGGGCGGTAGAAACTAAGAGATCGACATTAAATAATTGATGTAAGAGTCAGCTTCGTCAAAGCGCATGTGCTCGTTTAACAAATAAGTACTCGCGCCAAAAATATTATCTTAGTAAAAATGAAAAACAAATAAAAAAGCCGCTTTATTGCGGCTTTTTTATTCTAATTTTTTCTCATCCCACTGTTGAACTACTCACAACACAATTTCTGCCTGTTTGTTTCGCGTGATAAAGCGCTTTGTCTGCACGCTCAAATAAATGGCTGATATGCTCTTTTTGATTTGAAGTCCTTGTACTTATACCGATGCTGACGGTGGGTTGAATGCAGTGGCTGTTTTGTCGTATCTCAATTTTGTTAATTTCTTTTCGTAAACGTTCGCCGATAGTGCATGCACCGGCTTCATTTGTTTTGCGAAGCAATACTACAAATTCTTCTCCGCCGTAGCGAAAGCTAATGTCAGTTTCGCGACATACGTTTGCAATGGTGTAGGCAATGGCTTGCAATACTTCGTCCCCGCGTGAGTGGCCGTGTTGATCATTGATAAGTTTGAAATGATCAACGTCGATCATTAAAAGTGATAGCTCGTAGTGATGCCTTTCCGCAAGTTGTAATTCGCGGCGCAATGCATTATCTAACGCAGCGCGATTTCCTAAACGTGTAAGCGGATCCAGCAACGCCATTTGAATCGCGGCTTGGTACCGCAAGGCATTGCGCAATGGGTAAATTAGTGCACCTAGAATAATTTCGAGCCGAATTTGCTCAGACTCATTAAAGCGTTTGCCACGATTAAAAATAATTTCACCTAAATAACCTTCATCTGTAGTCAGACGATAATCGCAATGGTGCAGGGCGTCGCGACCGAGTTTAGTAATGTCTATATTGTTCGCAAAACGAAATTGAATGCCGCCAACGGGGAAAATACGTTGCAAATGTTTAAAAAATATACTCAATATTTCATTGGGTTCAAGCGTCATTTGTAGCGCCTGAATTAGTTTGGCGCGTAATTCAATTTCTTGCTCAGGTGTGAGAGCGAGCGCTTGACCATTGATGGAAGTTTTACTGCCGGTTTGCATTGTCAAATCCTGCATAGTCCCATACCCTATCTTGATTAAATTTGTACTGTCAATTGATATAAGCGAAATATGTGCCACATCAGTATCCTATTAAAAAATTCAATTAAAACAGGTAGTTGGTTCGCTCTCATAAACTGAGGGTTGGAGTTTTGGCGTTATTTTAGTCAGAGTAGTGGCATTTAAAATATTTTTATTTGGTAGCTTTTTGAATGGTTGTCAAAACTTTGGCGAATCGTTTTTTTCTTAAAGGTGGGTGTTTTTTACCAAATTATTATATTGATTTGGTGCTGTGTGGTAAGTATTTGCAGTTAACTGAATCGATAGGGAAAGGACTAATTCCACACGACTAAAAAGTGCTTATCTGGTTGGCACTGTGATAAGATCGCGACCTAAAATTAGGTCGTAAAAACGCGTTCGCAGACGCTCTGTATTAGTGCTAGTAGCACCCTTGATATTCATTTGTAGCTGTCGCTAAGTTGATTTGCCAATTACGTTTGGTCAACTCTTACTTTTAATCAGCAGTCACCATAACCAACGCCTTGATAGAAAGGAAAGCTGTATTCCCATGGTCGAATTCGCCAAAGAAATATCACCAGTAAGTATTGAAGATGAAATGAAAAAGTCCTACCTCGATTATGCGATGAGCGTAATTGTAGGTCGTGCTTTGCCAGACGTACGCGATGGTTTAAAACCTGTTCACCGCCGTGTTCTGTTCGCCATGAGCGAATTGAAAAACGATTGGAACAAACCGTATAAAAAATCTGCCCGTGTGGTGGGTGATGTAATCGGTAAATACCATCCACACGGCGATACAGCTGTTTACGACACTATCGTACGTATGGCGCAGCCATTTTCTCTACGCTATATGTTGGTGGATGGCCAGGGTAACTTCGGTTCGGTAGATGGTGACCGTGCTGCGGCCATGCGGTATACCGAAATTCGCATGGCGAAAATTGCCCATGATTTGCTTGCCGATCTAGATAAAGAAACCGTGGATTTTGTGCCCAACTATGACGGCACGGAAATGATTCCTGCGGTTATGCCCACACGCATTCCTAACCTGCTAGTGAATGGTTCTTCGGGTATCGCCGTAGGTATGGCGACCAATATTCCGCCGCACAATTTAGGCGAAGTTGTACGCGGTTGTTTGGCGTTGATCGATAATGCGGACATCACCATCGACGAGCTGATGGAATTTATCCCCGGCCCTGACTTCCCTACTGGCGCAATAATCAATGGTCGTGCCGGTATAGTTCAGGCATACCGCACCGGTCGTGGCAGCATTGTCGTGCGCGCAAAAGCAGAAGTTGAGCGCGATGAAAAAACCGGCCGCGAAACCATTATCGTCCATGAAATTCCTTATCAACTTAATAAGGCACGCTTAATCGAGCGTATTGCCGAGCTGGTAAAAGAAAAGAAAATAGAAGGCATAAGCGAACTGCGTGACGAGTCTGATAAAGACGGCATGCGCATCGTGATTGAAGTAAAACGTAATGAGTCTGGCGATGTATTGTTGAATAATTTATTCAGCCAAACACAATTACAAACTACTTTCGGCGTGAACATTGTAGCGCTGGATGATGGTCAGCCAAAAATTCTTAACCTGAAAGATTTGTTGGAAGCTTTTGTCCGTTTCCGCCGCGAAGTTGTTACACGCCGTACAGTTTATTTATTACGTAAAGCGCGTGAGCGTGGCCACATGTTGGAAGGTTTGGCAGTTGCTATTGCCAATATTGATCAAGTTATTGAGCTGATCAAGCGTTCAACTACGCCCGCGGATGCAAAGGACGGTTTGATGGCGCGTGGTTGGGATGCAACTCAAATGATCCCGTTTCTGGAGCGCGCAGGCGAAGATGCTTGCCGCCCTGAAGAGCTGGGCGCCGAGTTTGGCATGCGCGATGGCAAATACTATTTATCCGCTGCGCAAGCGCAAGCGATTTTAGAATTACGTTTGCATCGTTTGACTGGAATGGAACATGACAAGCTACTCGCTGAGTATGATGAAAAACTGGTTCAAATCGCTGAGTTCCTTGAAATTCTTGGTAACTCTGTGCGCTTGATGGAAGTTATTCGCGAAGAATTAACGCAAGTGTTGAACGATTATGGTGATAAGCGTCGCACTGAAATTGTTGCATCAACGCTGGATTTAACCACTGAAGATTTGATCAATGTTGAAGATCGTGTTGTCACTATTTCGCACGGTGGTTATGCGAAAAGTCAGCCGTTAGATGATTACCAGGCACAGCGCCGCGGTGGGATGGGCAAGTCGGCAACGGCGGTTAAGGATGAAGATTTCGTCGAACATCTATTAATAGCGAGTACGCACGATACTATTTTGTGCTTCACCAATGCCGGTAAAGTTTATTGGCTGAAGGTATACATGATTCCTGTCGCTGGCCGTCAGTCGCGCGGTCGTCCTGTGGTGAATTTATTACCGTTGGAGGAAGGTGAACGCATTACGTCGATTTTGCCGGTGAAATCCTATGATGATGAACACTTTATCTTCATGGCAACCTCTAAAGGTACTGTGAAGAAAACGGTATTAACGCAGTTCGCACGTCAACGCAGTGTTGGTTTGCGTGCGATTGAACTTGATGAAGGCGATACGCTGGTTGGTACCGCTATTACCAACGGCACTTGTGACGTGATTTTGTTCGCCACTTCAGGTAAAGCAGCGCGTTTCCGCGAAAAACAAATTCGTTCAAGCGGACGGACGTCGCGAGGTGTACGCGGTATTCGTTTAGCTGAAGGTCAGTCAGTGATTGGCATGGTTATTCCGATGGAGGGTGGCCAAGTACTTACGGTTAGTGAAAACGGTTATGGTAAGCGCACGGAAGTAGGAGAGTTCCCTGCGAAAGGTCGCGGCTCGCAAGGCGTTATCGGCATGCAAACTACTGAGCGTAATGGCCCATTAGTAGGTGCAGTACAAGTGTTCGATGGTGAAGAAATTATGCTAATTTCTGATCAGGGCACTATGGTGCGTACACGGGTAGATGAAGTATCGGTGCTGAGTCGTAACACGCAAGGTGTACGTCTCATTAAGTTAAAAGAAAACGAACATATGCAAGGCCTTCAACGCATTGAAGAAAGTGCTGACGAAAATGCCAAGCGCGAATTAGCGCGTGCTGAAGCGGCTGAGGGTGACGAGGTCCTTGAAGGCGAAGAAGTTTTGGACGATGGCTCAGTGGATGACGAGACAATTGACGACGCACCTGATGAAGATAGTGCTGATGAGTAAATAATGGCTAACAAACCTACTCAAAAAGAGCTTGGTGAAGCTGAAAAGCTTCTCGCGTTGCGTCAGCAGATCGACGCAATTGATGATGATATTGGCCGCTTAATTTCTGCGCGCGCGACCTGCGCGCAAGAAGTTGCTGATGTTAAAAAAGCCAGTCTTTCAACAGACGCACACATTCTTTTTTATCGCCCTGAGCGGGAAGCACAAGTATTACGCAAAGCAATGGAGCGTAATAATGGACCGCTGAGCAATGAAGAAATGGCGCGTTTATTTCGTGAGATTATGTCAGCGTGTTTGGCTCTCGAAAATCCCATAAAAGTTGCTTTCTTTGGGCCGGAGGGCACTTTTACCCATCAAGCTGCGTTAAAACATTTTGGTCAATCAGCTGTGGCATTGCCCTTCTCTGCAATTGACGAAGTTTTTCGTGAGGTAGAAGCTGGGGCTGTTAATTACGGTGTAGTGCCTGTTGAAAATTCTACCGAAGGCGTGGTTAATCACACGCTCGATAATTTTATGGGTTCCAATTTAAAAATTTGTGGCGAAGTTGAATTGCGCATTCACCATAATTTACTGGTTTCAGATGTTACAAACACTAACAGCATTAGCCGCATTTATTCTCACTATCAGTCTCTCGCTCAGTGTCGTAAATGGTTAGATGCGCACTACCCTAAAGCAGAGCGCATTGCTGTTAGTAGCAACTCCGAAGCAGCCAAGCGTTTGAAAGGTGAATGGAATGCTGCGGCTATTGCTGGCAGTATGGCGGCTGCCCTGTACGGTTTGACAATGCTCGCAGAAAAAATAGAAGACCAGCCGGATAATTCAACGCGTTTTTTAATTATTGGAACGCAAGCGGTGCCGCAAAGTGGTGTGGATAAAACTTCCATTGTAGTAGCTATGCGCAATGAACCGGGTGCGCTGCACAATATACTTGAACCTTTTCATCGCCATAATATTGATTTAACTCGTGTGGAAACGCGTCCTTCGCGCACCGGTGTATGGAATTATGTTTTCTTTATTGATTTCGCTGGCCATGTTGATGACCCGCTGATCAGTGAAGTCTTGAAAGAAGTTGCTAGCCGCTGTGCAGATTTGAAATTGCTCGGCTCTTACCCTAAAGCGGTATTGTAGTTTTCGTTATGGCTCAATTGATTCCGATACAAGTTACTCGCGCCCCACTTGTTAATAAGCTAGTTGTTATAGGCATAGGTCTTATTGGCGGTAGCTTGGCAATGGGTTTAAAAAAGCGCTTTGCCTGTAATGAAGTTATTGGTATTGCTCGCCGTGAAAAAACCTGTGATGAAGCAATAGCGCTAGGTGTTGTGGATCGCGCTTATATTTCGTTAGCCGATGTGGCGAGCGAATTAGGTGCTGGCGATATTATTTTTATTTCAGTGCCAACACTTTCGGTAAAATCAATTTTACAAGAAATTAAAAACTGCGTTTCAAAAGATGTAACTATCACGGATGGAGCGAGTGTTAAAGGTAATGTGCAACTCGCCGCTCAAGAAGTTTACGGCGAAGTTCCTGTTCAGTTTGTATTAGGTCATCCGATTGCTGGTGGCGAAAAAAGCGGCGTTAGCGCTGCGAATCCTGATTTGTACGAGCATCACCGCGTAATACTTACTCCGCTACAAACTACTGGTTCCGCGCATCTCGAAATAGTCACTTTAATGTGGCAAGCTGTTGGTGCTGAGGTGCTGACTATGACAGTTGCAGAACATGATGAAGTTTTAGCTGCAACCAGTCATCTACCTCATGCGATTGCTTATTCGTTAGTCGATACGCTTGCGCAAGATATAGGCAACCCTAATATATTTCGCTACGCCGCCGGTGGCTTTCGCGATTTTACGCGTATTGCTTCTAGCGACCCGACAATGTGGCACGACATTATGCGTGCGAATAAAAGCAGTGTATTAAATGCGTTGGATTTATTTATCAATAATTTAATGCGTATGCGTACGGGTATAGAAACTGAAAATAGTGAATATCTGCTGGGTGTTTTTACTCGCGCAAAAATTGCGCGCGACCACTTTACTAATTTGTTAGCCAAGAGGGCTTCGGTGAATTCTATGAGTACGCAAAAAATTGATTATGTAATTCAACCAGGCGGCAAAGTTGTTGGCACTATTCGTGTACCTGGCGATAAATCAATATCGCACCGTTCGATTATGCTGGGCTCTTTAGCTGAAGGTATTACGGAAGTTGAAGGTTTTTTAGAAGGTGAAGATGCGTTGGCAACTTTACAAGCCTTTCGCGACATGGGCGTTGTGATTGAAGGCCCTGTTAATGGTCATGTAAAAATTCATGGTGTGGGTTTACATGGTTTAAAAGCGCCTGGTAAACCTTTGTATATGGGGAATTCTGGTACAACTATTCGTTTAATGTCTGGCATTTTATCGGGTCAGACGTTTGATGTGGAAATGAGTGGCGACGAATCATTAGCCAAGCGCCCGATGAATCGTGTT
This sequence comes from Gammaproteobacteria bacterium, assembly GCA_031425935.1. GTDB lineage: Bacteria > Pseudomonadota > Gammaproteobacteria > Pseudomonadales > Cellvibrionaceae > Cellvibrio. The sequence goes on from JANPKH010000071.1 coordinate 30,647, forward strand.
GCAAATCCATTGCGTGAAATGGGCGCACAAATTGAAACGGGTGAGGGTGGTCGTCCGCCGTTAAAAATTCGTGGTGGCGCACAGCTTAATGCTATTGATTACGTGATGCCGATGGCGAGTGCGCAAGTAAAGTCTTGTGTATTACTTGCGGGTTTATATGCGAAAGGCACTACGCGCGTTACCGAGCCGGCACCCACTCGCGATCATACTGAACGTATGCTCACAGGTTTTGGTTACAACGTAAAACGTGAAGGTGCAGTTGCTGAATTAACGGGCGGCGGAAAATTAATCGGCACCAAAATTGAAGTTCCTTCGGACATATCATCAGCAACTTTTTTCATGGTTGCGGCGAGTATTGCGCCGGGCTCGGACATCACAATCACTCACGTTGGAATCAATCCAACGCGCATTGGCGTAATTAATATTTTGCGTTTGATGGGTGGAGATTTAACACTTAGCAATGAACGCACCGTTGGCGGTGAACCGGTTGCTGACATCCGTGTACGCTATGCACCTTTAAAAGGTATCCGTTTTCCTGAAGATCAAGTACCACTCGCCATTGATGAATTTCCGGCGTTATTTATCGCTGCTGCCTGTGCACAAGGCGAAACTATTTTAACGGGTGCTGAAGAATTGCGTGTGAAAGAGTCGGATCGTATTCAGTCAATGGCGGATGGTTTGCAAATCCTTGGGATTGATGCAAAACCAACTCACGACGGAATTATTATTCAAGGTGGCCAGTTACAAGGTGGCGCGGTGGAAACTCATCACGATCATCGTATTGC
>JANPKH010000072.1:0-1642 GCA_031425935.1 Gammaproteobacteria bacterium
CTGAAAGAAAAGAATTGCAAGCTATGCTAAAAGAATTGCGTAGTAAAGAAATTGAGATCCCCATGTACATTGGCGGTAAAGAAGTGTTAAGCGCAAATAAAGTACGCGTTGCGCCTCCGCATGATCATAAACACACATTAGGCTATTTTAATAAAAGCGATAAAACCCATGTTACACAAGCCATTGATGCTGCATTAGCTGCAAAACCAAAATGGCAGGCCTTAAGCTGGGAACATCGCGCCAGTATATTTTTAAAAGCGGCTGAATTAATTGCAGGACCTTACAGAGCAAAATTGAACGCGGCAACCATGTTGGGCCAAAGTAAAAATGCTTACCAGGCCGAAATTGACAGCGCATGCGAGATCATTGATTTTTTACGCTTCAATGTGTCGTTCATGACAGAGATTTACGCTGATCAACCTATTTCCTCACCGGGTGTTTGGAATCGTTTGGAATGGCGACCGCTTGAAGGATTTATTTATGCGCTTACACCATTTAACTTTACCGCCATCGCTGGAAATTTACCAACCTCTTGTGCCTTGATGGGAAATGTGGTTGTTTGGAAACCGAGTAATACAGCAGTGTACAGCGCTAATGTATTAATGGAAGTTTTCAAAAAAGCAGGCTTGCCGGATGGTGTTATTAATTTAATTTATCCGGGAGGCCCTGATGCGGCAGATGTAGTTTTCAATCATCGTGATTTTGCAGGAATCCATTTTACTGGAAGTACCGAAGTGTTTCAGGGTATTTGGCAAACGATTGGAAATAATATTCATAAATACAAATCGTATCCACGTATTGTTGGAGAAACCGGCGGAAAAGATTTTATCATGGCGCATAAGAGTGCTGATGTAAATGCATTATCGGTTGCTTTATCACGCGGTGCGTTTGAATATCAGGGACAAAAATGTTCGGCCGCTTCACGCGCATATGTTCCATCAAACATTTGGGAGGAAACAAAAAAATTAGTGCTTGCAGACCTGAAGAGCATGAAGATGGGCCCTACAGAAGATTTTACCAATTTCATCAACGCGGTAATTGACGAAAAGAGTTTTGATAAACTAGCGAAATACATCGACGCTGCAAAAAAAGATCCTAATGTTGAAATAATTGCCGGTGGAAATTACGATAAAAGCAAAGGGTATTTTATTGAGCCCACTATTATTATTGCTAAAGATCCTAAATATGTAACTATGTGCGAGGAATTGTTTGGCCCGGTATTAACGTTACACGTTTACGATGGAGATAAATTTGAAGAAGCCTTGGATATGGTGGATTCAACTTCTATTTATGCCTTAACAGGAGCTATTATCGCGCAAGATCGTTACGCAATAGAACTTGCCACTAAAAAGTTAAGCAATGCTGCCGGTAATTTTTATATTAACGATAAATGTACAGGTGCAGTAGTTGGTCAACAACCATTTGGCGGGGCTCGCGGAAGCGGAACAAACGACAAAGCCGGTGCAAAAATTAATTTATTACGTTGGGTTAGTCCGCGTACCATCAAAGAAACAATGGTACCGCCAACTGATTACAAATACCCGTTCTTGCAGGCTGATTAAATAACCTGTTTTTATTATGCTCGATAGTCCATTACATGAACATCACTTATTACGTTACGATGTGACCATAACGGACGAAC
>JANPKH010000073.1:0-5076 GCA_031425935.1 Gammaproteobacteria bacterium
AACTGCACGTTCCTATTTGAATAGAATTAGTTTCGTGTTATTAAACTGAGCTAGAATTCGCATAGGATCGCGAAAAATGTTTAATATTCGAACAAAGTTGTTTTTACAAAAATCGCTGTGGGTTTTTCTACAGCCTCGTTATACCTTCGTAGATTTTAGCGGGGTATTCGCGAGCTGATAAAATCGTGCTATTTTCATTTAGAAACGTTGTTTATAAGGAGAAAGGTATGAAATACATAATAATTTTTGTATTCATAAATATATTATCTGCAGGTGCGTACGCTGAAGAGGGTGACTTCGGTGTCGAAGTTGACGTAACGACAACTGGTCTATTTCCTCCAAAGCTTGAATTGGTCACGGTAGCAACAATTAAAACTGGGTCTTCCGCATCAAAGGCGGGAATTAGGCAGGGTGACAAAGTTGTTTCCATCGGCGGGTGTCTAATTCCCGGGTGCTCGGCATTTAAAGCAAAAAAAATAATGAAAAAGGAAAAAGGTGAAAAATTGCAATTTGGCATACTTTCAGAAAACGGCATTGTTACAAACCACGACCTTACCGCAGAGTAAAAGTTGTATCACAAATCGCTCAGGAACTTTACCCGTTAATGCACACAGCTCCACCTAACAAATGAGGGCCAGAGTAAAATTTAACGATGCTTACTTCTAATTCTATTGTTATGTAAAAATCAAAAGCAGCCAGTAGGCCGCTGCATTTTATTTAATATACGCACTGCAAAAAATCCTTCATTCGATAAAAAAATCGATCAATCCTCAATTGCTTTTACCGCCGGTTTAACTTTGGCAAGCAATGCTCGCCTGCGCTTGTGTTAAATATTTACTCAGTAGCCTGATCAACTATTTTCATTTTCTCCTTATTCATTCGTCTCCCATGAATTTTCATTTTAGAAAAAGCTTTGCTCATACCACTAAGAACGGAAGGTGATAGTCGCACGGTAACTGCTTGTATATTTTCATTAAAGCGATTTGCACTGTGTGTTCCGGGTATTGGAAAGGTGACGACCGGAGTCGCTGACCAGCATTAGATTTGCTCGATGTTGCACCAGTCTATCGTCTAGCTAGCACTTAAGAATTGGATTGCGGGTGCAGGATCTCGCGCGGTTGCAGAAGCGGAGTGCCAACACGGGAAATTGCAATACCTTTGTCAGGACGTTTCTGTCGTCGCTATACCTCTGCGAAAGCGCTAAGTCATTTTGGCTAGTTTTGGCACTTAGTGATATTGACGGAGTTAAAAATTAGGCGCAAGATTGCGCAATCTTTTCATATATAAAAATATATTTGCTGGCGATGTAGTGAAGAGGTATGGCCAGGACCCCCAACAATAATTAATACTTAGGTGCAATCATGAAAAAACTTTCTCACCGTATTGGGCGGTATGTGGTTACCGCTGCTGCTGGTATTTTGCTTGCCTGTGCAGCGCAGGCGCAAACTCTCGGTTCCAACCTTGCTATTACTGGCCCCAGCGCCGACTCCGACGGCTCCGGTTTTGATAACACCAAGCTGGTTCGCGACGGCAATATTTCTACGGCGTCCACCGCGAGCGGTACCTCCAACCAACGTGTATCGGTAAAGTGGGGTAGTGCAATTACCTTCAATACGGTGATTCTGCGTGAGTTAGGTAGCAAGGTCACCACTTGGTCTTTGGTTGATCACGACAGCGGAACTGTATTCGCCACTGGTAGCGGCATTGGTGCTATGCGAGTAGTGAACCTTGGCAATCGCAGTTCAAGAAAACTTAATTTGATTGTAAATGCCACCGGCGCGCCCAGCATTGCTGAATTTGAGGTCTATAACGCACGTGGCACATTGTCTTCTTCAAGTATCGCTCGCAGTTCAGTGCGGCCATCATCGGTAGCCTCAAGCAGGCTGGCCAGCAGCAAGTCATCGGTAGTTTTTAGCAGCGCTTCTGTATCGTCGAACAGTAAGCCAGCGTCAAGCTCGTTTTCCGTTGTTTCATCCAGTATTGCGTCAATTCTTGCTTCAAGCCGTTCATCAACCGGCAATTCTTCCGCTAATGGTTTAATTCGCCCTGCGAAGATAGAAGGTTTTGCTGCTCATGCTGGTGTAACCGGTGGGCAAGGTGGGGCTGTGGTGACTGTATCTACCGGTGCCCAATTGAATGCAGCTTTATGTAGCCGCACCTCTATGACGACTCCGATAGTTATCATGGTAAACGGCACTATCAGCCACGCTAATACCACTGGTCAGGGTTGTGGTACCTTGGCCAATGTTATTGAAATTAAGCAAATGAGCAACGTTTCTATTATCGGTGTAGGCAGCAGTGCACTGTTTGAGGAAATGGGTATTCACGTGCGAGAAGCATCAAACATCATCATCCAAAACGTACGTATTCGTAACGTGAAGAAGAGTGGTTCGCCCATCTCTAATGGTGGCGATGCAATTGGTATGGAATCCAGCGTGAATCGCGTGTGGATCGACCATAATCACCTGGAAGCCTCCGGCGGTGAACAAGATGGTTACGATTCGCTATTGGATATGAAGGCAGGCGTTACTAATGTGACTGCATCCTATAACTTGTTTAACGATTCCAGTCGTGCTGGTTTGATTGGTTCAAGTGATAGTGATAACGCTAATAACAACATCACTTTCCACCACAACTGGTATAAAAATATTCAGCAGCGCACGCCGTTAATTCGTCACGCACTGGTGCATGTTTACAATAACTATTGGTCGAACGAGAGAATTGATTACATGTTCCATGCGATCAACTCACGCATGAACGCAAAAGCATTGGTTGAGAGTAATTACTTTTACAATGTGAACAATCCGTTGATCGCATCAGACGATTCATCAACACCTGGTTGCTGGCAAACCAATAATGACAATACTGTGTTGCCGACTATTCATTACAGCCGTACTGTAGGTAATGGCGCGCTGGCAATTCCGGCGGTGGTCAATGGTCAATTGCAATCGAACTGTTCTGTAAGCGTACCTTACTCGGTAGCTATGGACAGATCTGCGGACGTTCCGGCTATTGTGATGGCGAACGTTGGTGTGGGTAAAATTGGCCGCAGTACTTCAAGTGCATCATCCAAATCTGCTGTGTCAGTGGCGTCTTCTGTGGTGTCGTCTGTGGTTTTGAGCAGCAAATCTTCATCAAGCTTAGTAGTTGTTTCAAGCAGTAGATCATCTAGTTCTGTAATGAGTTCAAGTTCGTCATCGATTAGATCCAGCAGCCGTTCCTCGTCAATTCCTAACGATGGCACCATCAGTGAAGACTGCATCAAGGTGGCAACTTATCCTTCTGTAAACTGGCGCGATACGTCTTTGAAAACAGATCAGGAAATTGTTTCCTGTTTGTCAAAAACTCTGGGTAAACCTGTTGGCTATGGTGAAAAAGCGCTGGGTGGATTTGATCCAAACGGCAACAGCAAACTCACTATCATCACCAAAAATTCCAGCATTTCTGTTGAGCAACAAATTGCGAATGCCATCAGTGGTGAAGCCCACAACTGGATCGTATTTGACAAAATTGATTTCGCGCAGCCGTCTGAAATTGGTATGTACCGTTTAGGTTGCAGCAATCCAACGGTGCAATCGCTTCTCGGCGCTACTGAATCTGAATGTGTAAATTACAAACAGTGGTGCAGTAAAAATGGTGTGAGTGAATCGGCTTGCGTAATTACTTTTTTCAATAGCGCGATGAACAAATCCAATAACCCAATTCGCAACCCGGTTATTGGTTCTAACAAAACTATCGATGGTCGCGGCAGCGATGCTCACTTCCTGTTCAGCGGATTTGCGATTGGTAAAGATTCTACAGGCATGCCAACTCAAACGGCTACCAACGTGATTTTGACTCACCTGAATTTCAAAGGTGCAGGCCACACTGAAGACCATTATGTTGACCCGGATATGATTCGCTCCACTGGCGCGTCGCACGATATCTGGATTCACAAAAACACCTTCGACACCACTGGCGATTCTGCGTTTGATGTGAAAGTAGGCGCTTACGGCATTACTATTTCGTTCAACGAAATTCTTGATGTAAAACGCGCGACCTTGCATGGCTCAAGCGACAGTCACACGATTGATAAGCAAATCAGAACTACCATGCACCACAATTTATTTGTGACCCGCGATCCAAGCTATTTACTGTTAGGTAATGCATTACGCCGCGTACCACTGATTCGCCACGGCATGTCGCATATGGTGAACAACGCCTATGTGAATTATCGCAAAGACTTGTTGAGTATTCGCGTTGGCGCAAGCGTGCTGCAAGAAGATGACATGTTTGTTGTTAACAAAATACACGCGGAAAAATCATCGCTATCAGCATCGCTCACTGAGCTTCAAGGCAATCTTATCTCAGACGTAAGTGGGGGTAGCTATCGCGGTGACCGCAACTATCTGTGGTTTGGTGACGCAGCTTGTAATCTGGACGAAACCACTAAAACCGGTTTCAGCATCAGCTCAGGTTCCGTTGCTAACCTCAACAACAATTATTCATCAGCATCACAAGCAACCCTCAATACCTGGCGCTTTGCCGCAGGTCAGGATTTGATAAATTATCTGAGCGCAACCACCGGCAAATACGGCCGGATTCCATTCAACTCACCACTCTCAGGCGATAAATATTATGTGCTGGGGTTGGGTAAGGTGTCTTGCCAGTAAAAGTATTTTTCGTTCGTAGTTTGCGCGAAAAATAGATTGAATATAAAAACGCCTCAACAGAAATGCTGAGGCGTTTTTATATTTAGGATTAGTAGATAGTCGCAAATTGATGTATTAAGCTTCCTACGTTTCAGAGTATATAAAACGCTTAAAATCGTGTGGTTCACAGATATCCGTTCAATCTTTTAGCTATAAATCCGCCCTATAGCTTGCATCCTAGCTGCGTTCAGCGGGTGGGTGGAACTTTAGAAATTAAGGGAAATAAATTCACAAAAGGAACATTCACCTTTACCGTTAATGGTTACTATGTTCATTTACTCAAACTCTCAAGAGTGGAAAAATGCTCAAACTGATATAGATGAGAAATTAAAAATAGAATGGCCAAATTTTGTTAAATCAGAGCACGGCTACAAGGCAACTTTAA
>JANPKH010000074.1:0-9534 GCA_031425935.1 Gammaproteobacteria bacterium
GATGCCAAACACCTTCGCAATTTCATCAAAAATGTGCGACTCAGACACCCGGTTTTGTGGAGTACTGGAACCATGCGCTTGGATCATGGACCTTTTGCGGATTGATTCACTGCCCACTATAGCGCTTGCAGACGCAACCGCCTTTGCCATTGTGATGTAATTACCTGGGCCAGGCGCCGAAATAGATTTTTTAAAGCCATCGGCATTAATAAACACATCATTTACAGCACCGTGTATATCAGCACCCAATTCCATAACTAAAGCGTCATCCATCAAGACAATATATTGGGTCGCTTCAGCTAGAGTGAAACCAGCATTTTCACCAAAGGGACGACTGGTGCGTCGCGGATCTGCAACATCAACACCATCTAACTTTTTAAGTTTCTCTTCACTCGCAAGCGCACCCATGGTGGCATAGCCGTCAATAATTTCTGGAAGGATCGGAGCTTCTGCATTACCCACTACCGCTACACGACACTTGCCACTACTAATATCCTCAATGGCGGCGCGCAAATTATAGAGAAAGGAAGCGCAAGCACCGACCACTCCTCCGGTATGGCCTACACTACCCAAAATATAAGCATTCACAAAATCAGCAGACATGGAATTTAAGCCCAATGGACACTGCTTAGCGCTTACGCGACCACCTTTCAACCGCGCTTGCAGCAAGCCACCAAAACCAAATTCATCCATTTGACTCATTACGTTACTGGCATAGACACCAATTTGATCAGGCTTAACGGAATCCGCGATGGTTTGCCAATCAATACCAATTGATTGAATCGCATCTGACGCGCCGATTACCGCCAGCTGAATAGCACGCGGATGAAAATGTGATTTATATAGTGCGCCAACATCAAAACCACGCGGCAACTGCCCCGCGGACTTTACCGGCAACTCTCGATAACTATCAAATTTAACCTCAATCCCACTACTGAGGGTAACGCGCACGCGGTCTCCATCAATATCTTCGACAACCCAATCCGTAGGAACTGGTTCGGGCAATTCACGGCTGCGCAATTCAAAGCTAATAGCATCACCACCACCTAAAGTCGCGGATTTCTGCCAATGCGTAGCATCTACATCAAAATAGGTTTTTTCAATACGACGGATTAAAGTACCTTCCACTACCGCCGCGCCTAATTCGGTTTCAATTTGCGAAAGGGTATACGTACGACCAGATTCGTTTTTATATTTATCGTTCTCATATGTTACCAAACCCATCATTACCGCAAGGCCCGCAAGAGTTTCCTGACGCTCTTGAACAGATAAACTTTCGATTACCATTCGACGATAGCCATGATGACCAGAACTTCGACCGGCGGCATTAAATCCACCGAAGCCAACAATGATGGGTAAACGGGATTTAGGTGGCTGTGACATAGCAGAACCTTTACTAACAATAATACTTATCAGTCTATGGGTTAAAAGATTTAAAGTCCTTGTTAAATTAGCCATAATATATGGTATTCGAGCCACAGAACAAAGGATCATCATGAAGAAGAGCGTCACCCAAACCGTCAATATCACTTTTGTTCTTCTGGAGAATATGCTTGCTACTAGCGTTACACTTCCTTCTGAAATGCTCCTTGCAGCACAAAGCGCTGTCTCGCGGGCAGACAAAGCATCTCCTCTATTGAATTTACGCACCATCAGCACAAGCGGCGAGAGCGTGTTAACGCGCTCGGGCTTACGGTGGCAGCCTGACATGAAGATGAGTGATGCGCACAACAATCAAATTATTTACATACCTGGCTTATGGCGTAACCCTCGACCACTTATTAAAAAAAATGTCGAACTACTTAAATGGTTAAAGCAAGAACATCAAAATGGCGCACTTATTTGCTCGGTAGGAACAGGGTGCTGCTTTTTAGCAGAGGCTGGCTTATTGGATGGAAAGGCGGCGACAACTCACTGGCATTACTTTGATCAATTTCAAAAAGATTACCCGCAAGTACAACTCAAACGTCAATATTTTATTACTCAAGCCGGCACTCTTTACTGCGCCGCTAGCGTTAATTCGCTCGCCGATTTAACTGTGCATTTTATTCAGCGCATATTTAATAAAGAAATTGCCAACCATGTAGAACGCCACTTTTCGCATGAAATCCGTCGCGCCTATGAGGCTAGCGGATTTTTTGAGAAAGAGCGCAGTCGGCATCCTGATGAAGAAATTACCCAAATTCAAATTTGGTTACAGGACAACTATCACCGGGAAATTATAATGTCGCAAGTTGCTGAAAGATTTAGCATGAGTACGCGAACATTAAATCGTCGATTTAAAATAGCGCTTGGAATGTCACCGTTAGATTTTTTGCAGGAGGTACGTATCAATATCGCTAAAGATTTATTAAAAACGAGCAATTTATCAATCCATGCGATTGCCGACAAGGTAGGGTATCAAGACGCAAGTTTCTTTACCACGCTGTTTAAAAAGCATTTAGCGACAACACCAATATCTTATCGCGCGACTGTAAGAGCAAAACTATTTAGCGCAGGTTAGCAATCCTACCTCAAATTTCCAAGTATGAATTACCGCACTAAAGGTATAAAAAAGTGCATCTCGCTTGCAAAGCGCCATATCATAAGGCAAAAGCTATTGCTTATTCGATAATATGATTAGCAGGTAAAGCAAAGCTCGAAATATTATGAAAAACGGAAAAGATCATCTTGATATTTATACCCAAACAATCAATATTGGATTTGAGAATCAAAAGTTATTCGAATCTCTAGTATCGTAAAAAAAGTGAAATTTAATCAGTTCTTTAAACATACATAAAAGTGAGGAGCTACACGATGAAATCTGCTGTTGATGTTGTATATCGCGATTTAGATTCTTCTGCCCTACTCAATGAAATGATCTCCAAAAAACTGGAAAAACTTAACCGCTTTACTAACCAAATCGTTCATAGCCGTGTTGTATTAGATACACCACATAATCACAAACACAAAGGCAAACAATTCCGAGCCTCGATTGAGATTGATATCAATGGTAACCCCATTGCAGTTACTCAAGATCACGAATCAATTCATATCGCAGTACGTGACGCATTCAATTCCGCCGAACGAAAAATCAAACAACTTTCCGCTAAGCAACGAGTAGCTTACTAAAGTTTTTTCCAAACCTTTAAATGAAAAAAGCCGAAATTTTTAACAAAATTTCGGCTTACATGATTTATTTTACATTAGGCTAAAACTTAGACTTTTGCGATCTCTAGCTGCTTGGACATAAGATCAATCAGACGGTTAAAATTAGACAAAGATTGCAAATGTGCATAAATTAACTCCAACCCATCTCTTTTAAAAATATCCAATAAATCTGCATCACTCAACGCTTTTAATTTCTCACGCTTTACTACAAAAAAACCAGTTACATTTAAGTTAGCAGCTTCATTATTTTTGAAACTAATACTCGCTTGCATTGGCTCAAGTAAATCAAGCTCATTCAAACGCTTACAAAATACATTAGTCAATTCTGCGCGATATTGATAATCTTTTAAAAAATCAACAACGCCTTTTAGATGAGTGCTTTGTTCACCATTATCTTCAAATAGGCGTATACCTTTACTACCATCATGTACACAAAATTTACTATCTTCATCAATACATAGCGCCATCATATCCGAATTTTTGTTGCCGCCTAATACAAAAGGATAACGACGAATAAATGCTGGGATATATCGTGTACTAATTTTTTTATCATCACTAATGAGCAAGTTTTGGCCGTCTTTAAGACCCATAACGGCTAAGGGAATAAAATTACCCTCTGTGGCAGTGGCAGAAAAAATAATAGGGAATTCTGTAGCCGCCAATGCAATTTCCGTTGCCAATAAAGGAACAGAATTTAAATGCTTAACAAAATCATAGTTTTCAACATCAACTGACCACTTTGCATGCTTATCAGACAAAGGCTGAATGTTATCGTATATCATCAATTGTTTTGACACGGGGCTATCCTCTTATTGCTTACTGATGCACGAATGTGCCTAATACCATCCTGTAACTATGCAGTTGCATAACTGAAATTTTTAAAGCAGAAAAAACCGTTAACAGCAACTGTTAACTTATTCATAATAAGGGGGATTAAACGAGATAAAAAATGGTCGGAACGGCGGGATTTGAACCCACGACCCCTACACCCCCAGGGTAGCCCTAGAAACCAGCTAACCCATTGATTATAAACAAAAAGACCGTTTTTTTGTGGTACGAAAACACCAAAAACAACGAATTTAAGCCATTGATTATAAAGGTTTTTATTCGGATGCGGGGAAATAATTTAGAGGACGCTGAGTAGGCTTGATCAGCCTTTGGATCGTGATGCGAGCAGCTAGGGCTTCCAAATCACCGGCATTTGTAATGAGGTTGACCCTCGGCATCACCGGTCATATTTGAACCGATAAATTGCTCGGCGCTCGCGTCGCGATGACATGGCCACCGGCAAAAATATTGGAAGATTACACGGCCGTTATGTCTTCGCCATCCTTATGTTCGGTTTTGTGTACAGCCTGCCGCCGGCAAACAACTCCACTTTTCTTACTCCATTCCTCGCTATTGCTAATCGCTTCACCGGCGGTGATAAGCAAATTATCCGGAATTATGTAGCAGCCGCACAAACCTTTTGAAATCAAAAAGTTATGATTTTTTTGCGGTCGTGAAATGAGGGCAGATATTAAGATTTATATTGCGCAAGAGACTACCTCTTAACGCAATACCTATAAATGCCGACTTCTACGCTTAACACTTCAGCTTAGCTAAATGAAAATTGGTTAATTGTTGCATACTGCACGTACCCAAATTATTACCCACAGCGACTCGTGGTTTATGATCATCAGTAGCGACCGAGCTTGCACCGCCAGCCTTCAAAGTGCCTACCAAATCAGGTTGAGGTATTTTGGGGTTGTTGCTTTTGCTAAACACATAAAAATTAAGTTGATTAGAAATGCCTAATAATTTTGCTGCATCTACCAAAGCCTTACAAACGCTGCTATACAAGTCTTTATTGGCACGAATTAAGACTTCATTGGCCAAATCGTTTTCACGATCAACATTTAAATTTTTTGCGTAAATATCATTCAAAATAGCGGATGGTTTAATGTCGTAATAACGCGAAGCCAGTTTCACTGCATTAACAATATCTTGCACCGAAGTTGCGTTGACACCAAAAACCCATACTTCTTTGTCAATAATCGAAGCCTCTTTGGTAACGCTCGCAGTTCGATCTTTAAATGGTGAAAGTCCAAGGCCGGACTCGAAATTCATACATAAGCATATGATTTATAAGTAGTTTAATTTAAAGATTAAAAAGCATATACCAACACATATACTAAAAGGTACGACAATCAGATGTCGAGTAGTTCATATTTCTTTAAATTTACGCAGTTTGACTGTGTATATTGCGGTATTTTTAAACTTGGCAATAGTTTAAAAATAAGCTATTTTACTCAGTATGGCTGAGCAAATAGGCAATAAGTTAAACCGACTTGAACGAGACCTTCCTGAAGGTTTGCTTGTTGATGCCCCCTGGTTGGATCGACAAGGGTATTACAGCTCTCTTCGTAGCCAATATGTTTCTGCTGGTTGGTTACAGCAGGCGGCGCGGGGCGTGTTTCGCCGCCCACGCGGAAGCGTAAGCTGGGAGCAGGCCGTTATCTCATTACAAACCTTGTTAGGTTATCCCGTTTCTGTGGGTGGTCGAACTGCTCTGGAGTTGCAGGGGTATGCACATTATTTACCGCAATCGGATGGTACGGTTCATCTTTATACTGATCGCGGGATACCCGCATGGATTTATCATCTATCGCTTGGGCAATCGTTTGTAATTCATAATCGCTCACGTTTCTTGCCTAAGCCAAAAGCACCACTACAAATGCCCTCTCTTACAGAGCCAGTATCCGGTGACGCAGCTATTTTAGATGGTGCTTTGCGCGTTACTCCTTGGGGGCAATGGAAATGGCCTATGGTTATCTCTACACCTGAGCGCGCTTACCTTGAGCTTTTAGATGAGCTTCCTCAGCATGAAACCTTCCACATGGCGGATGTAATTATGGAGGGACTGGCAAACCTTAGCCCGCGCCGCCTGCAATCCCTGCTAGAAACTACGCAAAGCGTCAAAGTGAAACGCTTGTTTTTTTTCTTTGCAGATCGGCATAACCACAACTGGCTACCCCGTATTGAACGCGAAAAAATCGATCTTGGGAAAGGTAAGCGCATGTTGGTTAAGGGTGGCAAATTCAACGCAAAATATCAGATAACTGTACCTGAAGAGTTTGCAAAGGCGGGCGGTAATGGCCTTTAGTGATCTTTACCGCAGACAAGTTGAATTGTTGGTGCGGACTATTCCTCACGTGGCGCGAGAAGTTTGCTTTGCTCTTAAAGGCGGCACTGCAATTAATTTGTTTATTCGCAATATGCCGCGTTTATCGGTAGATATTGACCTAACCTATCTTCCTGTAGCCGAGCGCGATCAGTCGTTGGTTGAAATTGATGATGCTTTGAAGCGCATTGCAGAACGGGTACGCACAGCAGAAAAAACTGCCCATGTCACTGAATCCGCGCCGCGCACACAACGTGAAATTAATAAGCTGGTTATTCGCACGAGAGACCGAGTGCAGATCAAAGTTGAGGTTACGCCTGTTCTGCGAGGCTGCGTTTATGAACCCGTAATCATGCCCGTATCGCAAAAGGTTGAAGATGATTTTGGCTTTGCCGAAATCAACGTTTTGTCCTTTGCCGATCTTTATGCAGGGAAGATCATGGCTGCGCTTGATCGTCAGCACCCGCGTGATTTGTTCGATGTTCATCATCTTCTAAAAAATGAAGGTATTAGCAATGAATTGCGCAATGCGATTATTGTTTACTTGATTAGCCACGATCATTCGCCGCATTCTTTGCTCGATCCGATGTTACGGGACATTACCCAGGATTTTGAACAAAACTTCGAGGGTATGACGCGAGAGGATATCAGGCTAGATGTGCTGCTTTCCGCAAGAGAAAAGTTGATTGCAGATGTCACAGGCAATATGCCTGAAAACCACAAAACTTTCTTGCGCTCCTTTTATAGCCGCAAACCTGAATGGGCTTTACTTGGCCTTGATGGGGTGGAAAACCTGCCCGCTATTAGATGGAGGGAAATGAATCTCGATAAAGCAGGATTGGGGACGCAGGAAGAGTTATTGCGTAAGTTGAATGAAGTTATTGGTTCGTAACACTGAAGTGACTTGAATCTATTCATTTTGAATTGTTCATTCTTTAATTGCACTTACTCTCCTATAAATTATTTTGGTGCGCACAATCAAATATTGATTTTAAAAGGAGTTGTAATAAACAAAAATTTTCTGATGATGACTTATTGTTCAGCTATGGAACGTAAGTAAATGGTATTTAGCGATTTAAGCAATCAAACATTGAACGCTGCATTTCTGAATAAAAATTGATACGTGTGAAAAGGTTAAGACTTCAATGGCAATAAAAAAGACAGAACTCTATGCATCCCTTTGGGCAAGTTGCGACGAGCTTCGCGGCGGTATGGATGCCTCTCAGTATAAAAACTATATTCTTACCCTCTTATTTGTTAAGTACGTTTCAGATAAATATGCCAATCAGAAACGAGGTGCGATTGTTGTTCCTAAGGGTGGCTCATTTGCTGATATGGTTGCTCAAAAAGGCCAAAAAAATATTGGCGAAGAATTAAATAAAATTGTCAGCAAGCTTGCAGCAGAAAATGATATGGCTTGGTTGTCTGGCACAGATAATGATTTTCAAAATGAAGAGCGTTTGGGTAAAGGCCAAGCCATGGTTGATGTTCTTAGCAATCTGGTTGGAATTTTTGAAAACCTCAATCTTGGTAAAAACCAAGCGGATGGTGATGATCTTCTGGGGGATGCCTATGAATATCTGATGCGTCACTTCGCCACAGAGTCGGGCAAGAGTAAAGGCCAGTTTTATACACCGTCTGAAGTATCACGCATCTTGTCTAAAGTATTGGGTATCAACAATTCAACACGCCAAGATGAAACTGTATATGACCCTACCTGTGGCTCTGGCTCATTGCTTTTAAAAGTGAATGATGAAGCTCCAAATGGGCTGTCTTTATTTGGCCAAGAAAAAGAGAATGCTACTGCCGCATTAGCAAAAATGAATGTTGTTATTCATAAATGCCCATCTGCGGATATTTGGCAGGATGACACAATTTCTGAGCCACATTGGAAGGGTAAAGATGGAGGTTTGCAAACATTTGATTATGCAGTAGCTAATCCACCATTTTCACTTAAATCATGGAGCAGTGGCATAACTCCTGCCAATGATCGATTTAATCGTTTTGAGTATGGTGTGCCACCAGAAAAAAATGGTGATTACGCCTTTCTACTGCACATTATAAAATCGCTGAAAAGCACAGGTAAAGGGGCAGTAATTTTACCCCATGGTGTTTTATTTCGTGGCAATGCAGAAGCCGATATTCGCCGTAATATTATTCGTCAAGGTTACATCAAAGGTATCATTGGTCTGCCTGCTAATTTGTTTTACGGTACAAGTATTCCCGCCTGTATTATTGTAATAGATAAGAAAAATTCTGGTGCAAAGAAGCCAATTTTTATGATTGATGCAAGTAAGGGATTTATCAAAGATGGCAATAAAAACCGCTTGCGAGCGCAGGATATTCATAAAATCGTTGATGTGTTCAACAAGCAATTAGTTATAGATAGATATTCACGTCTTGTTCCATATTCTGAAATTGCGGAGAAAAACGAGTTTAACCTTAACATCCCACGCTATATTGATTCTTCTGATCCTGAAGATATTCATGATCTTGATGCACATCTTAATGGTGGCATTCCAATTCGTGACATTGATTTGCTTCAAAACTACTGGGATGTATTTCCAACCTTGAGGAAAAAGCTATTTAGTAAACAAGTGCGTGCAGGCTATGTGAATGCTTTAGTAGAAGCGCGAAAGGTTAAAGCTTCAATTCTTAACCATGATGAATTCAAAACATTTAAGGAGAAAAATTTAAAGCTATTTAAAGGCTGGAAATCAAAACATGCTGAATACCTTAACAATATTGAGATAGGTGACAAACCCAGAGAAATTATTTTCAATATTTCTGAAGATCTGCTAAATCGTTTTGCAAAAGCAGATCTTTTGAATAAATATGACATCTATCAAATTCTAATGAATTATTGGGTAGAGGTAATGCAAGACGATGTATATTTGCTCTCACAAGATGGGTGGCGTGCAGGTAATACATTGCGGCTGCTCGTTCCGGTGAAAGATAAAAAGGGTAAAGCCGTTTATAAAGAAGAGCATGATTTTGAATTTAGTACTGCTAAATTAAAAAAACGCTACAAAAGTGACATTGTACCGCCAGATCTAGTTATTGCTCGTTATTTTTTAGATAAGAAAAAAAATCTCGATAAGTTACACGCGGAATTCGATGAGATAACACAAAAGCTTGAGTCCTTCATTGAAGAAAATAGCGGAGGAGACGGGCTGATCGAAGAGGCGAAAAATGATAAAGGTAGTATTTCTAAAAAAACT
>JANPKH010000075.1:0-1822 GCA_031425935.1 Gammaproteobacteria bacterium
AACTGGCAATCTACCTTGGATATGTTCACTACGGTGTGCTCGGCGCGACGCTGGTGGGAGTCACTTTTGTGCTGCCATCATTCCTGATGGTGCTCGCGCTGGGGTGGGCCTACGTCGAGTATGGCGGTATCACCGGGATGCAGGCCGTGTTTTACGGTGTCGGGGCCAGCGTGATCGGCATCATCACAATCAGCGCTTACAAGCTGACGCAGAAGACGATTGGTAAGAACTGGCTCATGTGGGTGATCTATCTCGCGAGCGCCGCGACGACCATTATTACAGAATCGGAAAGCGTTCTGCTCTTTCTCGGGGCTGGTCTGATTGTCTGGCTCGTTCGCGGGATCTGTGGGTGAAATTGATTAGGAAAGCTGGCGTTGTGTAGTGGAAGGGCGCAGACAGGTGGGCGTTAAGTTTATCGCATTCGGCTCAATCCCGAAGTCAGAGAAGGGCGACGGCAAGTGAAGCTCACCGTCGCCGCTTCGGTCTTGAGCCCTGAGACGGCGCTCGGGTCGCACTTCTGCGTTGCCCTATCCTCCGCTCAGGTATTGTCCAGCGTAGCGGGACTTTGGAGTGGCCGCAATCATTGGCGGAAGAAAGAAATGCATTCGGAGGCGTGTTTCGTAAACTGGTGTTATCTCACGACATCAGTCTCCGAAAGAGGCACCTCAGAATGCTGCTCAAGACTATCCTGAATACGGTCGAGAAACACAAGTCTTTTGTTTACTCCGATGCCAGATGGGGCAAACAGAAGCCTGGTCACGAGATCGAGTTTGACGTTCAGCCACGAAAGAATTCAAAACCGATCTGTTCAGGCTGCGGAAAGAAACGCCCGGGCTACGATTGTCAGGTCGCCCGGCGATTTGAATTTGTGCCGCTCTGGGCGATTCCCGTCTTTCTGGTTTATGCAATGCGACGGGTCAACTGTCCGCGATGCGGCGTTGTGGTGGAGCAAGTTCCGTGGGCCAGTGGCAAAAATCAGCAGACGAACTCGTATCGCATGTTTCTGGCGACATGGGCGAAACGAATGAGCTGGCAGGAAGTCGCCACAGTCTTCGGCACGAGCTGGGACAGCGTGTTTCGTGCGGTCCGCTGGGTGGTAGAGTGGGGAATCGCGCATCAGGATCTGACAAACATTACCTCGATCGGCATTGACGAAATTCAGTATCGGCGGGGTCACAAATATCTGACGCTGGTCTATCAGCTTGATGAGGGAGCCAAACGACTTCTGTACGTGGCGCGAGATCGGACAGAAGCGAGTCTGAACGGCTTCTTCAACGTTCTGAGTGAACCGACAATCAACGGAATTCATTTTGCCTGCACAGACATGCTGCCGGCGTATCTGAAGGTTTTGAAGGCACGCGCGTCACAGGCTCTGAACATTCTGGATCGGTTTCATATCATGAAGAAGTTCGGTGAAGCCATCGATAAGGTCCGGGCAGAAGAGGCCAGACAAATGAAAGCAGACGGCTACGAAGAGCTGCTGAAGAACTCGCGATGGTGTCTGCTGAAGCGGCGAGAAAATCGGACGGAGAAACAGACTGTCAAACTGCGTGAACTTCTGAAGTACAATCTTCGCAGCGTCAAAGCGCATCTGATGCGAGAGGATTTCAATCGCTTCTGGACGTACACGTCCGGGACATGGGCCGGCAAGTTTCTGCGTGAGTGGTGTGTGCGAGCGAACCGTTCGAAGATCGAGCCGATGAAGAAGTTGGCGAAGACACTGTTGAAACACGAGTCCCTGCTGCTCAACTGGTTTGAATCTAAGGGCCTGTCTTCAGGTATTGTGGAGGGCTTCAACAACAAGGCCAAATTGACCATGAGA
>JANPKH010000076.1:0-2228 GCA_031425935.1 Gammaproteobacteria bacterium
CCGCGCTCGAACAAATCCCATATTTCTTCAGCATAATGAGTTACTAACAAACCAGGTGCGTATTGGCCAAAGTAAGCAGTCATGTTGTTAATGTCACGAGTCAGCATCATTTGCGCATTGTTATTTCCTGCAGCGTTTACAGCTTGAGGGAGATCAATCACCACGGGGCCGTGAGCATCAATTAATACATTAAATTCAGACAAGTCACCGTGAACCAGACCAGCGCAAAGCATACGCACAATTTCCATCATCATGCGGCCATGATATTCAGTAGCAACATCGACATCGAAAGCCACATCGTCTAGTCTCGGCGCCGGGTCGCCGTCCGCATCCACAATTAGCTCCATGACTAATACGCCGTCAACGAACCAATAAGGTGTAGGCACGCGAACACCCGCTTCAGCGAGGCGATAAAGCGCGTCTACTTCCGCATTGAGCCAAGCATCTTCCTGTTCCTTCTGGCCAAACTTTGTACCTTTGGCCATGGCGCGAGCGCGGCGGGAATTTCGCACCGTACGGCCTTCCTGGTATTGCACTGCTTGTTTAAAGCTGCGTTTATTGGCTTCTTTATAAACTTTAGCGCAGCGCACTTCGTCGCCACAGAGCACCACAAATACTTGCGCTTCTTTTCCGCTCATTAGCTGAAACAGCACTTCATTTACTAAACCATCTTCAACTAATGGCACTAATCGTTTAGGTATTTTCATTAAGACTCGGAGCTTAGGATTAAAAGCTTGGGATAAAAAAGCTTTGGATTAATGTGAGATATGACAATGCGGGATTATTGCATAGCATAAGCGCTAATACACCCCCATTTCACCTCAGGTTATTTTATGAATAACGACACGATTCCCATAAAGCTAACACTCAGTAGTGATACGCCCAAGACCCGATAAAACACTGCAGGGTCACCCTCGACAATTTTTTGATGGAAACGTAAACCAATTAAATGTCCAACCGTTGCTGCCGGTAGCAGCCACAAGTGCGAATATAATTGTAAATCCACATCCGCAATGACATAGGCTGCCATTTTTATCACTACCAAAATAAACCAAAGCACAAATAAAGTATCGCGCAATTGATATTTGGAAACATGCGTTGCGAATACCGAAATAATTAAGGGCGCACCTATAAGCGAGGTGCCGCTAATGTAGGCACCAAGCATTAGAAATATTTTATCCAGTAGCGGACTTTTACTTTTAAAAGGTCTATTTACAATGTAAGAAATGGCGTATACCGAAACAATAGTAAAAATAATCCCCGTCATAATACTTGCAGGAATAGTCAGTAAACCCGCCACACCGATTAATTTAGGAACAATCATTACCTTCATGGATTTTTTCAGGTAAGCCCAATCAATAGTGCCCGCGTTCGAATTTTCAACAGTGCCGTCGTGTTGTTTAACAAGCTGCTCGGAAACTTGTCGACGATGTTTCCGATAGTTTTGCCACACAGTCATCGACGAAAAAAACAATAAATGCACCGCAATAATCGGTAAATATACCAACGGACGATTATCAATTAATAACAAGAATGGTAGCGACATAACAGCGCCACCAAAACCTAAACCAGAGCGTACAAATCCGCTCCATACAAAAATAAGTGCTATCAATACATATTGATAGTTTTGCAATTCGGCCATAATTCAGATCGCGTAAAGTAGAATATAAAAATTAACTTGGGATTATGTGGGAGGTACTGTAAAACAACAATTATTCATTCGTGTTTTACCTATTTCATTTTTAATTTAATCCTTTATATTGAGAAACATTCAGTGCGTAATCCGCGCACGCTGTTTTTTTGGTATTGATTGTGACTGTTTCGCGCCCAACCTCCAATTTACAAACTCCACAACCAAGCCCTTTCGCTCAAACGTTACAAGAATGGCGTGCCCTTGCGACTCTCGGCGCACCTATATTAGTCGCACAATTAGCGCAAATGGCAAATGGTGTTGTGGATACCATGATGGCCGGACATGCCAGTGCCCGAGATTTGGCAGCCGTGGGAATCGGTACAGGAATTTGGGTACCCATATTATTATTTTTTATTGGCACCCTAAGTGCGGTACAGCCCTTAGTATCGGGACATCGCGGAGCAAAAAACTTTCCCCGAATTATGCCGTTAACATGGCAAGGAATTTACATTGCGCTGATAGGCTCATTGGCAACTGCTTTGCCACTCACGCACGTGCGACCCATCTTGGAAATTTTGCAATTAGATGCTCAAAC
>JANPKH010000077.1:0-4104 GCA_031425935.1 Gammaproteobacteria bacterium
GTTCATTCCCTTAAGCTGCTACGCCGTTACTGGCGCCAAATGGACGGACATAACCTACTCTTCGCGCTTCATCCGCACCCCTGGTACATTGGCCTCACAGGTAACTAACTATCTCAAGATTGACACTGATGAACGTAATACCTGTCGGCGCGAAGAGGGTGGCCGCTGCATAGAAGATGACGAAGTCTTTTCGCTGACAGAGCAACGTAATGAAAAAGTAGAAACTGATTCGCGAATCAATCGCATAGTAGTGAATGCGGGGCACGTAGAAATTGTAGGGGATAAAAGCGTGGCCCCAACAAAACTGATAGCAATTTTACAAAATGAAGGCGTAATACTTCCAACCGCACCACAACAGCTACCGGCCTTCAGTTTACTTTTATCAAAAATCTATTAGATAAATTCGAGAATATACTGTTAATAAAAAAGTGCGAATAATTATCCAATACTATTTGCACTTTTTTATCACCCGGCAAGGATTCCCCGCCGCTACAACACCATCTGGAATATCGCGAGTTACTACGCTGCCAGCACCAATTACCGACCCTTTACCTATTACGATGCCCGCTAAAATAATAGCACCGCCGCCAATCCAGCAATCATCTCCAATAATAATTGGCGCACAAAACTCCTTACCGGTAGCTCGCTCAATCGGATCTTGGGGATGAGTTGTAGCATAAATTTGTACATTGGGGCCAAACATAACCCTATCGCCAATATGCACTTCACCTGCATCTAAAATAACGCAATTGTGATTTGCATAAAACCCCTCCCCTAAAAAAATATTGCTGCCGTAATCACAAAAAAAATTTGGCTCGATATAAGCCGACGAAACCTTACCAAATAATGCTTGATATATTGGCTTACGTGTTTTGTGCTGATCTGCACGAAGTGCATTAAGTTGCTGACAAAGTAATTTCGCTCGCTTACGCGCAGCAACTAATTCAGATTGCGATGGATTTATTTCAATAAAATTGTTCATGTTTTACACACATCATTTTTATAAAAAAAGTATTTTCGTTAAAAGCCCAGCCTATTTTTACAACCATCAATATGACCAAAATAATTTTACAATATAAAATTTTCTGATTACATTATCATTCACTACATCATTAACATTTCACTAACTTCAATAAAAAAGCCTCACTACGATATAGTGAGGCTTCTTAATAAAACAATAATTTTCTGATCGTTTTTTTACATCAATTTTTAATAAAACGGTTGGTAAGCGCAGGGGCTTTATTAATGGTTGCATGAACATCAGAGAGATTTTCAACAGAAAGTTTTTGCTTTCTTAGACTGTCCATGGCTACAACAGACACAGGTAAACTGCAAGAACCCGTTTCACGATAAGTTAGTGCTGTTGCTAAATTTAATTCATTTACATCGCCCAATAAGTGCGTGTAGTCATCACCCAGCGCACAGCCCTTTATGTTATCCATACCATTATCAACGCTACTCGGCACAAAACCACTAGAATACTCGCCGAAGCCTTTATGATTAACACCTTTAAATTGGATAGTGAAGTAAGTATTGCTACAATTATCGCGAGCATGAAAGCCATAGGGTTTTCCGCAAGTTTTATCACCGATCTGAATTACTTCCACATCAATGCCGCGCAAACCATTAATAACCGCTTCACTAGCGGAACAAGTATCTGCGGATGTAATAACGAACACACGCGCTAAGTTTAATGCCGGTAATTTCACATCTTCTGATGAAGTATCAAAAAATTCCCAAGGAGTAATAGGCTGGCCGTTAAAATCCCTCGTTGTATATTTATCGTTGTATGTTGTTTTTTCAAAAGTTTTATTCGCGGTAGCGTTAGCGCCTGCAATCATGTATGCGAGCTGGCTAGCAATATATAAATATCCACCACCGTTATAGCGAACATCCAACACCAAATCATTGACACCTTGCAACTGATTAACCGCATCAATTAAACCTTGTTCAGCGGTTTTAAGGTGATCATTAAATAAAAAGTACCCTACCTTACCAGAGGGAGTGTCAATTGTTTTCACATTTTGCACTGGCGCTTTAGTTACCTGAGCAGAAACCAAAGTAACGTAGTGACTGGTGCTTGAACCATAATCTTGAAGTTCAAATATATGAGTTTCACCATGTTCAGCTGGGAATAAACCCGCATTTAATGTGGCAACATCATTGCCGTTGATAAAGTCAGCACCATCAATGGAAATTATTCTTGCACCGCGCAGTAAGTTCTCATTTGCAGCAGGGGAACCGACTTCGGTGTAAGCAACCACTACATTGCGGGGGGGAGAATTTTGTATCCACGCAAATTCCACCCCGTATCCAGTATCAATACCTTCATTTATTATTCCATCCCATACAGTTGTTTTATAATGAAAATGGAAGTTGTCTTTATCTTCTCCTGAAGATGTCTTGGCATTTGTTTTTAATTTTTGAAAATATTCTGTAGGTATTGGATCGTCTGCAGGATTCACATCTACAATTTCGTTATACCAAAGATAGGTTTCATTACTCCACGAGCGCAAAAAGTTATTTTCATCCAAAACAGTACCTTGAACATCCGGATAAGCTGCATTGGTAGTTTTATCTATACCTGTTCGCGGCATCGCACATTTATTCGCAAAGTCGTTGGAGTTTTTAAAAACACCTGGCTGCCAGCTCGTATTCGTCGTCCGTGGCACGGCAGAGGAACCCCCACCTCCCCCGCAACCGTTCATGATTAGAGCAAATAAAAACAATAGGAACAATCTAAAAGCCGAGGCTAAAAAATAGCGAGGCTGAGAATATGGTAATACGGCGTTTACAAGAAATGATTTCACATTGTTATCCCTGATTTCCCAAAAAATATTTATCAAGCAAGTGTGTACTATTTATGACACAGCCAACGCTATCATAATCCCTTTTTAAAGACCATCTATAACGCCAATCAAGAACCATAATAACCTCCAGAGCTTCTGCCATTGCTTCTGGAAGTTATTATAGTTGGTATTTACAGAGTTATTTTTGTGCGACGTTTACCCGACTGAAAAAAACTTTTTGCTGACCGACATCCGTGACTTCACCTGCGATAGAAAAGCTACCTTGTGCGCGAATATCGGCAGAGGAGCTGCCAATCATGACATCAATTGCACCTGGCTCTACAATATAGGTTAAATCACTGTTATAAAATCCTAGCTGATTGACCGCCAAGCTAAAGGTAACCACAGAAGATTCCTTTGCTTTCAAGTGCAAGCGCTTAAAGCCTTTCAATTCTTTTACCGGACGCGTCCTACTGGCAACAAGATCGCGGGCATACAGCTGCACAACTTCATCGCCAGCACGAGCACCGGTATTAGTCACTTTTATACTGACATCAACCACGTCACCTGCATTCGCAGAAGTTTTGTTAATTTTAAAATCAGAGTAAGTGAACTGGGTGTAACTTAAGCCGAATCCAAATGGATAGAGTGGGCTTGTTTCGCCAAATGCATAACCACGTTTTGCGGACGGTTTGTGGTTGTAATACACAGGAAGCTGACCGACAGAGCGAGCGATACTGACCGGCAATTTTCCGCCAGGATTCACATCGCCAAAAATTACTCGTGCTACTGCACGACCTGTTTCTTGGCCCAAATACCAGCCTTCAAGAATCGCGGGAGCTGTTTGTGCAATTTTCGTGATTGCTAACGGCCGACCGTTGTTTAACAAGATGATTGTCGGCTTACCTGTTGCTAACACGGCATCTATTAGTTCTTGTTGTTGGCCCATTAAATTTAAATCTGATCTATCACCTAAATGAGCGTCCGCCCAAGCTTCACGTGAGGTTGCTTCATTGTCACCAACCACGACTAGCGCAACATCACTTTTTTGAGCGGCGGCAACTGCGGCTTCGATCATGCCTTTGGTGTCATCTGGTGTTGCCAGAACTACTTTATCAGTATTCCAGCGCTCTTTGGATTTCGTGTTAGCTGAGATTGAATCATCAGCAGATACCCAATTATCAAGTGTTATTAAAGTACCTTGCGCGTAATTTACTGCGACCTTATCGCCGAGATATTCTTTAATGCCTTGCAAAATGCTGACGGTTTGTTTGGGTACGTCACTGTAACCACCTAATAAGGTTTCATGTACATG
>JANPKH010000078.1:0-12410 GCA_031425935.1 Gammaproteobacteria bacterium
CAAAGTGCGCTTGACTTTCTCGACCTACTTACTGAAATAAATGCATGCTTCCATGGATGTCATGGCGAGTATTTTGGAGAAATGCGACGAACCGGATTTAATCCGGTGGAAACCGGTGGCGCGGGAATACTTTACGTGCAACGTTATGAGTGCAGCATGCTTGACGATTCAGCCTCGAAAGTTTATAAAAACATGAAGTTTGAAAACGTGGAAATTACTACGACAAACGAGGCACCGACACCGGCACAACCCGATGTAACATTATACGGCCAGATTGAAGTCCGTTAAGCGTATAAATACGTTTCTATGGTTTTAGGTTTCAAAAAGAATTTGTCGGCGGTCGCGGCGGTACAATATGCGACTGTAAATTTCTTAACCCCAAATTCGACTTCGGAGCTCAGCTTATTGAAGTAGGAAATAATTTCCTTTTTTTTTCTGTCTTGTAGTAGGGGATCTCTTGACATGAGGCAAAACTATAAAACTTTTTTGACAAAAAAAAACCCACTTTAAAGTGGGCTTTTTTTATGATTGGTTTCGGAGAATCCAACCGTCGTTATCTTCCTGAAAATAGTAGTCGATTTTCTTCGACCGGTCAATCAGTTTTTGGAGCTTTGTATCTTTCATTGTGCGGTCGGCATCAGCGTCCGGGCGAAAGTATTTTTTCCAAAATGGTAGAAGCATTTGAAAGGTTCCCGACACTTGTTTGAGCCTATATGATTTCTGGCCGGTGGCATCAATGTCGTACTTTACAGTTAAAAAGGCCTCTTGCTCGGTGGTGTCCAAATTATTGTATTGTTGGTCGGTCAAACCTTCCGGAACAAAGCGCACAATCAGCGCATGATCGTCGGCAAATTCTTTTGATTTGAAAAACCGAAGTTTTACCGGAGCGGTGGCCGCGATATTGTCGGCGATTTTAACGGCTTCGCTTTCGGTGGAAATTTTGTTTAGGGTTCCGATAAATTGAGTGTCTTGCGCTTGTGCAATTGCGCTGATAAGGATTGCAAATAATGTTAATTTTTTCATGTGCCTGATTTAATTTTAGTTCCTTAAACGCTTCGATTATTTTCAAAAATGCCTGAGTGCATTGTCGACCGGCGGCCGCTAATTCTTCAGAGGCCTTCGCAAAATCATCGGCGGTATAATGCTGTAATATAATTTT
Organism: Gammaproteobacteria bacterium; assembly: GCA_031425935.1. Lineage (GTDB taxonomy): Bacteria > Pseudomonadota > Gammaproteobacteria > Pseudomonadales > Cellvibrionaceae > Cellvibrio. Next base: position 1,160 of record JANPKH010000078.1, read on the forward strand.
CATATCAAAAGTAATTAAATTTAGGTAAACTCTGGGAATTCTCCGCGTTTAACTATTGTTGTTTTAAAAGGGAATTTATCTCGTGGTACCTCTTTAATCATTTGTTGAAGTATTGTTGACCCTGAAAATATAACACGTTTTACACCGCCTGTTTCGATTTGTAGTGTCAAACAATTAGTGTCATTCTTTTTTTTAGATGGTTCAATTTTGTAATCATGAATTATGATTTCGATATTATAGACCTGTACAATATCTATTTTCTGACCTGAAAAATGGTTGACTTTTGGCTGAATTCCAAAGCTGTTAAATGAGTTCATTGGCTAATAGTTTCTTTAATAAATGTTTAGAGTTTGCGTGCTTTGCATAGCCCTTGTAGGATTCAATACTGGCGCGATTTCGGGGTTTTCTTTTGGCGGCTTTAATAAAATTCTTTTTATTTTTCTTCGATAACAATCGGTGAGTATGATAAATGACATAACCAAGTGTACGAATGCCTCTTGACCATACTGGGAAAATTTGAAAATTGCTTTTTAAATCAAGTTTTAAACGCTCTTTTAGGTATATTGTAACTTCATTTAAAATAAGATGTAATTCGGGCTTATTTGAAGCAAGAATAATCATATCGTCTGCATACCGGAAATAGTGTTTTACTCCGAGTTGTTCTTTAATAAAATGGTCAAAACCGGTTAAGTAGAAATTAGCAAGGTATTGGCTTAAATAGTTTCCTATTGGCAAACCGTCTGCACTATCAATAACATCGTCGAGTAACCAAAGTAAATCATTGTCTTTAATTTTACGACGGATACTCATTTTTAAATTGTCATGAGGTACATTTGGATAAAACTTTCTGATGTCCAATTGCAGGCAATAAAACGTTTCTGATTCATTATGAAGCGCCAACGAAATTTTATCGACCGCTTTATGAATTCCTCGTCCATCGATATTTGCGTAAGTATCGGCCGTGAACCATTTATGAAAATAGGGCTTTAAAACATTCATTACTGCGTGGTGGACTATTCGATCAGGATAGTAAGGAAGTTTAGAAATAAGCCTCTCTTTTGGCTCTTTGATAGTGAAGGTTTCGTATTCCGAAGTATGGAAACGTTTGTTGATCAAAATTTCCTGAAGCATAAGTAAATATCCTTCGGGGTTTTGGTCGAATAATTTAACGCCGGGCTGATGCTTTTTTCCCTTTCGAGCATTTGCCTCAGCCTGACGTAAATTATCAAAATCCGTTATCTGATTGTAGAGATTTCCTATTCTTTTCATGCCTTGCTTCAATTGAGTCGCGTTCGATTTTCACTACCAACGCCTCATTTAAATTTGTTATTTTTTGCCAAGTGGCAGGGCTCGCGATGCTGTTTTAGCAATTGGGCACTGACGTTCGAGTTCGTCCTCCTGTTGTCGTGGTCGTTGAGCGAGAACCCGGCACCCGAAGGGGAACCGCGCCAACGCATCGCGCCGCCTTTTCATTTTATTTTTTTACCGCTGCGCGGTCGTAAACTTTCATTGTTTTGAAGTCCTCTTCGAAGAGTTCAGCAACATGGTCTCCGGCTTCCTCAGTTTCGGAAACAAGGCGGGCACCGACGCCCGAGTCCGCCCTCCCGCGGTCGTGGCCGAGGAGCGAGAACCCGGCACCCGAAGGGGAACCCATATTGTGTACAGCTTCCCATTTCTTCTGGTCGTAATCTTCGTAGTCCGGATTAAAATCCGGATTCACCGCGTCGGTGCCGACACATAAGTTTGCAAAAGCTTTAACAGCTTCAAGATGATGCGCCGGAACTCCGGTAATAACTACGGCATTCGGGTCGTAATTCTGCGAGGCGAATGCAGCCTCTCTGTTTTCAAATTTGTTCATTGATTTTGGTTTTAAAGTGTTATTGATTTTTCAAAATGTGATAAGAATTTCTCATGTGCATCGTAGAAATTTTCTTTGGCTTCAGGGCCGAAAAAAACAAGGCGGGCACCGACGCTCGAGCACGTCCACCAGCTGCCGCGGCCGCCGAGCGAGAACCCGGCACCCGAAGGGGAAGGTTCCGGCATGTTGTAATAACCGAAATATTTAGGATCAGTATTGCTTCCCCAAACTGGAAGCGGATCATCAAGCTGTCGGCCATTGTATGCCGCGATGATCATTTCTCTTTCACGGGTTCCAACTTCATGAGGTCTGAGTCCGGCGCACCATTCGTTGAAACTTTCTTGTGTCATGTTGTGGTGGTCTAAGATATCTAGCCATCCTTTAATGCGCTCACGTGTATTCTTTGGGATTTCTGCGAAAGTTACTTCGCCCGTCGCTTTGTCGAAATTGTCGATTTGAAATCCGTTTGGAATGTTGATTTTTAAAGTGTTCATATAATTAATTTTAAAGTTTATTTTGCTTTTGCCCAGTCGTCTTTAAAATACCCGCCATTAATGAACCGGGATAAATAAGCCTGAGAGGTTTTTTTAAATGAAATGTGTTTTTTGTAGGCCGGTACTGATTGAAAGCACCTGATAATATCGGCTTCACTTATTTTTGTAAATGCCTTTTCGGCATCCTGACGGCCAACTTTGTAATCGTATAAAATCCAAAGAGCTTCAAACGATAGATCGGGCTCTCCGATAACCACCTCAAAATTAGCTTTCAACTTTTGCCGCCATCGCTCGACGTGCTCCTGTAAGTATGGAAACTTACCTTTGAAAAACAACCAAGTGATTTGCTCCTCGTTGAGCGTTCCGTCAAGAATTTCAAACCCCGCCAAAGTGCCGTTTAAATGGTATTTAAACACCCAAATATTTTCAGAGTTTTTGCTCTTGACCGTGTACGATTTCAATTGGTTCATTGACTTCAATATTTTCGAGTTCGTAATGAATTTCAAAGTTTGCTTTCATTGCTTTGTCGAGTTCTATTTTAGCGACTTCGCAATCGGCGGCACACGGTAGCATATAAATATGGGTGCACTCGGATAATGCATCAAGGCATTTTTGGAAAGCTTCCTGCCATCGTAAAGTTTCGCCGTATTTGTTTATTAATTTGAGTGGGTTGATGACCTCAAATCCGCGAGCGGATAACATCAATTCCGCATCATTGAATTTTTTAAATAAATCTCTTTCGGCCACACCGGGAACTTTCCCAGATATGTAAATTTTTCCTTTTGTTCTCATACTGTTTGTTGGTGTAATTGGTTACAATAATTAATGACTTGTATATGCTCCAAGCTTGTAGATGGGTAATAAGTTTCTGCGGCAATTCGCAAGTAATTTGAAATGGTGGCCGCCTCGAACAGTTGCAGCCTCATTGTGAAATTCTTATCGGCATTTTTCCCAATACGGGATAGTTGCTTTTTGATATACTTTGCACCTGTAAATGAAATGATGCTTTTGTCAATTCTACCCTGATAATCGTTGCGAAAATTGATATGTATCCACAATTGGTTTATTGCTTGGAGTGTGCTCAGGTTTAGGGATGTTGATAATTCCATTTATACGGCTGTTTAAGGTTACTTCATTAAATTCAATAGGCTTCGCTAGTTGAACTACGCCAAAGCCCTCAGTCAGCTTTATTTTGGCTCTTATCGCGTAGATTTCCTTGAGTATCTTTCCGCGTTGGTCATAATCATCGAAATCAGGCAAAAAGTCAAGCAGGATATTTATTTGAGATTGCCATTCCTTTCGATAAGTCCGGAGGAGCATAGTTGTTTTTTTGAGTTTCATTAGCAATCTGTTTTAGGTTCGGTTAACACTTGCTCGCAATCAATGCACACCTCGACAGTAGTTTCACATGTGCCGAAAGTATTGAGCACTCTTGTTAATTGGTTTGGATGTTTGCACACCTCCGTTATTGAGTGATTTATCATTTTAACTGAACTGATGTTGTACTACTTTCTCGAATGCAAAAATTACTTTTTGGAGCTGCTTGCTTCCCATATCAGTAAGTGGCAATTTGATTGGAGAGCGGGTTTGTAACCAATGCCCAAAGGCTTCCATGTCGCCGACCGTTTTGCCGTTTAATTCCTTTGTCCATCCGACAGTATGCAACATTGACAAAATGTATTTATGCTGACTATTGCTGAAATCAAACTTTTGAAATTTGATTTTGTCGGGATCATTACCGGTTTGCTGTATGATGATTTTGGCCGCCTCGTCGAAAGTCAAATCATTCAATGAGGTTTTAGAGCTGTCGCCGGTTCCCCATTGCACCCATTCCTGTTTTATATCCTCTTGCCAATTGGAGTTTTGGCGGATGGCTCGTTTTTGTTCTTTAGTTGCTTCCATTTTTTCTCCAATCTTTGTCAATTGAATCTAGTCGAGTGATTTGACCATCAATCATGCTGTAAATTTTCTGAATTTTTGTTTTATAGCCTATATCATGACGGAGTTGATAGAGTTTCTCTAAATACTCTAATTCCATCGTGCGAATGTTCAAATCTTCTTTAGCGTCGATAGAACGACAGCTATTGAAAATCATAAAAACGATACTTAATAAAATTGCTTTTTTCATATTTATTCCTGATTTAAGTAATAATTCAACTTATTACGGTTTTCCGTAATACTTGCTCCGGTGGAGGACTCGAACCTCTCGCGTGTGCCGCTACGGAAGCCACCTAACTAGTGATATTTATTTTATATTTTCAAGTGTTTTCAGCCACTCGAAATACCATTGTCTTATATCCCCGAGGATTACCACACACCAACCCGATAGGAAAAGGCAAAGTCCACCGACAAATGCCTGAGCCATTAAATCGACTGTTAGCTTAATCATTTGAGGCCGGTTTACTGTCGCTGAAAAAATCAAACTGAAAATCAACCGGAAAATCAACAGAACTTAACGAAAGTGGCACCGATTCTTTAGCACCGGTTGATGTGACGACCTCGCACTCAATAAACCAACTTGATCGTACCGGCTTATATGATTCCAAAATGATTTTTACACCGTCTGAAAACTCCTCGTTGTTGAATTTTGCCGTAAGGTTTTGAAGCTCCAACACGCGGTTAGATTTTAGGTTTCCTTTCGCATCTTTTTTAAGCATGTTGTAAACCATTTCCACAAGCGCGGCAGTCTTTTCATCAGTGATTAAAGACTGTATGAAATTGTTTACTTTTTGCACTCCGGCGGTCACGGTATCATCCCAACTGTCATTTACACGGTAGCCGATTGTTATAGAATATAAATCGTTGCTGAAGGTGTGGCTCTGCTGTTTTTCTTTTACGCCGTAGATGTCATACTTTAGCGTCATGATATCCTTGAACATGTCAAAAATTTGGGCTTTTGTATCGCGCATAAATTCTGAAATGTAGAGCAAGCGGTCGGCGGCTTTTGGCACTTGCTCAAGAACTAACAATTTATAGGCATCGCGGTCGGCGGCTTTTTTCTCATTCTTTTTTCTCAAAAGTTCTTGCAATTCGGCTTCTGATAATTCGTTTGGGTTTACTAATACTTCACTCATGATTTTGTTGGTTTTGGTGTCCATCCGGTTTCGTTAATCAGATGGTCGATTGTTATTAATTTACTTTCAATTTTTCGCGGTTGGCCGAACCATAAAACCTGATAATTATGGTAGTCGTTAATTTTATTTCTTTCTCTCAGGAGGTGGCCGCGCTCCTGATTGATCATAATTCGCTCTCCAATGGATAACATCGCGGTTTTTTCGGAGCTGTATTGTAGAGCTAAATGCAGTTTTTCAAGCCTGTCGTTGATTTGGTCTATCATATTAATTTGAATTGATTTGGAGGTTTTTGGCGGCTATTATGAGCGGTGCCGGGTAGATTAAAAACATTCCGCTTACAATGGTGTGGTAAAGCTCACGGGCAACTTTGTGGCTTACCTTTCCATATTGCGGTGCGGCCATTTCAACAAACTTATCCTCGAGGTCTGTGAAAGCCGTGAGGTACCATTTTGACACGCTACTATTGGCCAATATTTTTTGGAAAACGATGTCATCTTTTTTGCTTAAATTTTCACACCATTTGAAGTATAACACCTCATACATGTCGGCATACTTATCGTAGCTCATGTAAAGTAATTCGTGTACTGATTTTGTTGTTGCTGTCATGATTATTTAATATTTGTTTCAAATTGGGCGGCACCCTGTGCCCATATCGTATAGGGTTCCTTATCTCCACCAAGACGGGACAAACACATCGCCTTGTAACCTTCAACTCTAATTTTCACATCGGCGTCATATTTCACAAACTTTGCAAATGAACCTTCGGGGTTTTTACCGTCGGCGTGGCTTATGAAGATGAAGAGCTTGTTTGAAAATTCCTCTTTCAACTGCTTGTATTCTTTTTTATTGAGGCCGGTATATTGTAGGCTATCAATGAAAATAATATCGGCTGACTTTCTCCGGCGTAACCTAATTTTTAAGTCATCAATGCTCTCACGGTTTCCAATCAAAAAGCGGCGTTTAACTTCCTGCATGTTTTGAGTGATGACCGCATTTTGCATTGACTTTCTCGCGCCCTCCTCGAGTGTGTTGTAAAACACCTTTCCTGATTTGGTCAATGCTTTTGCCAATTGCATCGCAAAGGCGGTCTTACCGTTAAAACTCTCTCCCCAAATAATCCAAACTCCACTCATTTCAGGAGTTCCTAATAGCTTGGCAAATTGGGGCGGTAGCTGTAATTCAATGAACTTCTTTTTTAATATTTCGTCAACAGATACGGCTCGCTGTATCGATTTGGCTAAATCTCCAATGAAAGGATCCTTTTTACTAGCCATAATTTATCGTTGTTTTAAGGCGTGAATTTTTCTTTTTACGCGGCGCAGGTCTCCGTCGCAGTCATCAAATATTTCTTTCATCTTTTTTCTATCTTCAACTCCGTTGGCAAGGCAAATACTAACTACATCGGTATAATTTACGCCGGGCAATTTGATGAACCGTTTGCCAAGTCTTGAGTAAATTTCCCGGTAACCTTTCCGGTTGTTTTTTACGCCTTTCAATATTCTTTTTTCAAGATGATCAGTTGCGGTTACAACAATTGCACAATGATCCTCGAGCTCGTTGTAAAGTGTGATGAAAAAATAAAGCACCTGGTCGCTGAGTTTGTCAAATTCGTCGAAGATGATAATTGGTTTCTCCTGAGTTTTGATAATTCTGACGGCCTCGTCAATCATTTCCGAAACTGTGAATCCTGAGTAATTACTTCCAAGGGTTTTAATCAATTGCTCAAGAAAATATTTCTTATTCCAATAGTCGCCGCACTTCAATCGGTAGGCTCGCTCATTATTGGCGATGAAGTGCTTAATTGTTTCCGTTTTACTTGTGCCGGTATCGGATATTACTCCGTAAACATTAGAACTGTTTTGAGCATCAGTTAAAAGCGTTTTAAACATGAGAAGATTTGCGGTTTCAACAATATTCCAATCATCCTTTTGCCCATCAATTTGCCCATCGATGTTGCGCCACATTGCGTCTGAAATCAATTCCCATTTATCATTCATAATCTGGGATAATACTCCGGCCGTTACTCCGTTCAATGAATTGGCGGCTTTGTTTTGGCTTCCTTTTTGGAGAATGTAGATTGCTAGTTTCTCCTTGATTTGGTGTTTAAATTGAATAGTCATACTTTTGTTTTTAGTTAGGTTTGTAATTCGGGCTGCAACCCGTTTTATTTTACATCAATTTGTAGATGTCATTCTCTGATGGAACCGCCTCGGAAAGTTCTTTTTGATACTGCCCGATGTCGGTTTTTTTAGTTTTGATTTGCTCGCTTTTTACTGCCCGTTCTTTTTTCTCAATCCCTTTTAAAATCGGGTCATTAAATCCGTAATCAATTGCGCGCATTTTATGAGTTTCTAAAATCGACTCGACGTGGTCTCTGGTTTCTTTCCTGAGCGTCTTATTTTTTATATCGATTGACTTTATAAATTCGTTATGTAAATCTTCTTGCTCCTGTTTTCCTCTGACTACAATCGGCGCAGTTTCGGCAGCTTTAACGAACCTTAATCCAAGAGGTGTCTTTTGATACAGATAAATTAAACTCATGTCGTCGGGGTCGAATTTTATGTAAAATTTGTTATCGACGTTCTTGCGGTGCCATGCAACATCCACACTTCTTGAATTATCTTCATAGACTACATAGTCGTACTGTATTTTTTTCTCCTTGAAACTAATTCCGGCCGCATCTGCCGTGATTGGCTCCTTTCTTTCAATCCAAAAGAAATCTACCATTTGGAAAGGCGATACTGCGGGAGCTTGCTCGTTTTCACTTTCAAAATACATGTCGATTCTCGGAACGCCCGTTTTTGGATGTGCGGCGGCGTTCCATTCCTGTCGGCGTTTTAAATAAGTTTCTTTGACCTGATCGAGAGTCGGTAATTTGTCCTGATTTGCAAGGATAAACTCCATATTTGGGTGCGATGAAACCTTTGTTGCCGTGATGTTTTGGCCTGTGAAGTTCCACTCCTGAGCAAGAAATTGACTTTGGAATCTACCGAAGGCGCTTTCAATGGTTTTCGATTTACCGTTGTATGGTGCGGTTTTAATGGCTAAATGTGAAATTCTGTTTAAGAAATTTCCGCTTTCCAATTTTTTGTTTCCGGATCCGTTATCGACTGAAATTTGGTAAGGCCTATGCTCAGATACTTGTATTGCCATTTTGAATGCGTGGTAAATCGCTTCGTAGTCCTCGGACGGGCTGATATGGTATCCTAAGAATACCTCAGAGTATGCGTCCATAACTTCATAAACATTGATTGTGGCGCGATTTCCGTTTTCATCCGCATAGTATAAATTGAGCTTGGTACCATCGGCATACCACAGGCTGTCACGCATTGTTGGTAGTGAAGTTTTGAATTGGAAGTTATATTTTTCTTTGGCTTTTAATTCTCCGAATCTGTGGCCGTACCACAAGTTTTCAATTTTTGGATCTGTGAGGAAATTTATAAGAGTTGTTTCTGATTTAATTTCTTTCCAACCTTGTTTTACTGCCTCCGTGTTATATTCTTTCAGGAGATGGTTGTAGCTCGTAACGCGCTTAACTCGGTCGCACCATCTGGCGAATATGAAAGATTTGGCGTCGTCATTAATTTTCTCAGAATTTTTGTGGCCGAAATTTTTGTGAATTAAACAATCATATCCCTCGTTTAAATACTGTTTAAGTCGGTCTTTAAGTTTCCTGTGATTGGTTGGGAGTGAGTGCGGATAAGTATGTTTTGGTAAAGCCGAAACGATTTCCGCGAGTTTAATCCAAAGCTCTGATTTTGATTTTGATGATGCCATTGCTTTACGCTGTGCCATCTTGTTTTTCTCGATATAGCTAAGGGCATTTAATATTGAAGCATTGCAACAATACTCAAGTTGATTTTTCTCCGGGAGAGCTTCGCCGTTGTCGAGCGTTTTGTCTCTAAAAAAATCGATGGCCTTTTGGTCATTTTCGATATAATCCGTAAAAGTTATTGAGGTAACTTTTTGATAAGGATCTCCGGCAAGTTCAATCACTGCATTTTTAATGTCCGAGCGTAGCGTATCGAAATGAATCAATGCCTTATTTCCATTGCCGCCGCGTGTAACCTTTTTAATTACGTTTCGGGAACAAAGCTGTTTTTAATTTGAGGGGCTCAAAATATTTTGATCTATAAGCCATGAAGCCTCAACACACATGACGTTATTTTGATACAATTGGTACATAGGATTTGCTTTGGTTTGGAGTTGGGTACTTATGCGAAAATTTCAGCAACGGTAAATCCTTGACTTTTATAGTATAGGAATGCGGCATATTTTGTAAGGTTGTCAGATTCCTTTTTTGCGTAGTCTGCAACAGTTCTTTCGCTTACTTTTAATGCTAAAGCTGTACTTAATCGAAAATCCGTGTCGCTTAACAGTTTTTCTAAAATTAGTTTTGATACTTTCATTTTTTTTGTTGTATTTTCGTTCGTAAATCCGTACGCAATATTACGCATTATTTCGTAATACGCAATATTTCGTATGTTAATTTTGCAATATTTCGTAAAATAATTTTAAAAACATTGGAAATCAACGCATCAGCAATAAAGAAATACCGGGATGACAATAACTTATCGCAAGAAGAATTCGCTGATGTGATAGGCGTTTCGCTAAGAACTGTCCAAAATTATGAAAGTGGTGCAAAAATCCCGAAATCAAAAAACGAAATATTGCGTAGAGTATTGTCTCAGCCGTATAGTAAGCCTCAAAAATCTGAAGGCATAATTGTAAATTATCAAGAGTTAACAACTATGTTTGTGCCCCTCGTAAACCAATATGCCTATGCAGGCTATCTATCCGGTTTCGCTGATCAAGAATATATGGAGGAATTACCTACAATGCCATGGGCAGGAGAGAGAGAGCACAAAGGCGACTACATCTGCATTGAAGTAAAGGGCGACAGTATGGAGGATGGAACCATCAACAGTTATCTGGAAGGTGATATTTTGTTATGTCGAAATGTTAAGCGGGATTATTGGAAAAGCAAACTTCATATTCATCAATGGGACTTTGTAATTATTCATAAGGATCGGGGAATTTGTATAAAGCGAATTATAAAGCATGATGTAGAAAGTGGCACTCTGACGCTTCACTCTTTAAATGATTATTATGATGATTTTGAAGTGTCATTAAATGATGTTCAACAGATTTTTAATGTTGTGGATTTTAAACGCAAACCGCGCCGGAGATAGCCTATTTTATTTTTTATTTCAGTAATCAGGGCGTTAAGCCCTTATTTTATTGGGATTTTTTTTAAAATAACTGGTTTTATATATACTTTAAAATGCTTTTTATAGCATTTTTTTTTGTTTTAAAGAAGTTATATGTATTTCAATCAATCAATATTTTTTGCATTTTGTAACCGCAAATGTAACCCCAACTGTAACTGCAAACCTATATTTTTAAATTTTACTAGAAATTTTATAAAATTAAAATAGCCCTCGTTTAAGGGCTATTTAATTTCTATTTAATTGATGTTTAAACAATATTTTTAAAGCGTCAGTATCAATTAAATGGAGCTTTGTCGTATGTTTGCCTTTATAAATGGAAGTTCGCCGTTTAAACTGTTTAATATTGGCTTGTGCGATGGAGGTTCAATGGAAGTAAATGGAGCTTAAATGTACTTTTTAATTTTTATTTATTTTCGGGCTTTTTTGTTGTGATGCCTTTATTTTATTGAGGTTTTCGGGCTTTTTTTAATTGTTTAATTATGTACTATTTAATTTGAGGGGCTTATATTTATGATCCTAACGTCACTACACACACCATCAATTATCAATTTGTAGATTTCTATCACAATGCGATTAGATTTACAGGCAACAAAT
>JANPKH010000079.1:0-3458 GCA_031425935.1 Gammaproteobacteria bacterium
AGTGTCGACTATTTGAGCTATTGAATATGACAAATGAAAAATTGATACAGAAAAGTGATGCCATGACTATTTTAATTGTGGATGATGACGAAGTATTTTGTCAGGTGATGCAGCGTGCGCTTGTGCGGCGGGGTTTCGAGGTGGAGGCGTGCTTTAATATTGCGAGTGCTGAATATGCAGTTCAAAACAAGAATTTTAAGAAAGTCATTATAGATCTAAAAATTGCACAAGAATCAGGGCTGGTGTTGATTAAAAGTTTGAAAATTATTAATCCTGATATTGAAATAATTATGTTAACTGGTTATTCAAGTGTTTCTACTGCGGTGGAGGCTATAAAACTTGGAGCGCTAAACTATTTTTGTAAGCCGATTGACATCGATGTAGTGTTGAACGCTTTTACGCATACAAATGCAATAACGGAAAATCTCACACCCATTTCAACCCCCACATTGGATCGGGTCGAATGGGAGCATATCCAAAAAATATTGCTAGATCATCAAGGCAACGTTTCTGCTGCTGCGCGTTCACTAGGAATGCATCGGCGAACTCTTCAGCGTAAATTACAAAAGCGCCCTGTTAGCCAATAATATTATTTCTGCTCAATCGGCAAGGTGATTTCTGTAATTGGCAAGATAATTTCTGTAATAGTCCCATGAGGAATATTGGGGGATTGTATAACGCTCCCTCCATATTTTTTAATGGTCGCGTGGGACAGTAACATTCCCAATCCTAGGCCATACGATTTTGTAGTGACAGGCTCCTTTCCTAAAGACGTTAATATGGTTTTATCAATACCTTTGCCTTCATCAATAATTCGCCAGTAAAGATTTTTTTTATCTGTTGAAATATCCAATGAGATTTTTTGCGGGCTAACGTCCGCAGCATTGTTCAGTAAATTAATAATTGCGTAATCAAGGCGTGAATCATAAGAGATTGGTTGTTGTGATACTTCTTCAGAAAAATGCGTTGTAAAATTAATTCCCGGACGCATTAACTGCCAACGATCAATGATGGAGTCGCAATATTTTTTTAGGTTCTGTTGTTTGTAATGATTATGAGTTGTTGCAGATGAATCTTGCACCATTTGTTTTAACGTATTTGCGCAATGGGCTACTTGCTGTGAAAGCAGGTTTAAGTCGCCAAGCAATTCTGAGTTATGTCGATGTTCATTGCGTAATTCGGATAGCAACACTGTCATGGTCGACAACGGTGTATTAATTTCGTGCGCCGCACCCGCGGCGAGAGTTGCAACGGCAATCACTTGTTCATTGCGTAGCTCATCCTCGCGTAGTTGATTCAGTATGTCTTCTTGTAAACGCAAGCTTCTGGCCATTTTCACCACGAAATACGTAATAAGAGTTGCGCTAACAAAAAAATTAAACCACATCCCTAGAATGTGCCAATTCAATTTCGAATTTCCGTGTATGTGATCCATAGAAAATATGGGAAGTGATACATAAAAGAAAAAAAGTATTGAATAAGCTGCAACACATAAGGCTGTAATAAGCCACGTAAATCGCCAGGGTAAGGTAGCAGCGGAGATACAAATAGGAACGAGTAAATAGGATACGAAGGGATTTGTAGCGCCGCCGCTAAAATAAAACAAAAGATTTAAACAAATTACATCTATCGCTAATTGAATGAAAAATTCAACATCGGTAACTGCACCTTGGCGACCTAAACGCAATATCGTAAAAACATGAATGGCTGTAAATATGCAGAGAACTACAAAAACTGATTTATACGGAAGTTGGAGATTATCCACCGAGAAACTTGCTAAAAAAACACACCAGAAAAAACACAAAAGTAAGCTGCGGATAATAGTCAGTTGTCGTAAGTGTTGCGTTGGCGCATTTACCGCGAAGTTAATGGGTGGGGGCTTCATAATATTTTTGTCGCTATGAAGAGGTAATTGACAACATCGTTAAAAAACGAAGCATAACATTCGCGCACAGACTGTAGCACGCGAATGTTATATTAATTGTTTAGGGCTTTTTATCTTCCAGGACTTTTTTTCTTTCTGCATCAATTGTAATTTTTAGCTGGCTGATTGCCTCGTTAAATTCACTCAAGTTGTGATTAGTGCTCTGGCGCACTGAGGGGGGAAGAATGTCGTGCATATAAAGCTCATCAGTATATTGATTAGTGTGCTGATGATTTCTCATTAACATTAAGCCTGAGCTAAACAATGCAATTGCTGCACAAATTATTTTTAAGCGGTGGTGTTTGCGTGGCGTAATTTGGCGTAAGTGGAAGTAAACCATAAAAGCCATGATGGTAATCTCCACATGGCTGCCGTAGCGAGTAAAAATTTCCAATGAAAAACCATAGGCTAAATACAGCGTTAAGTAACCCCAAAGATAAAGTACTGCGAGGCCTGCGCTGAGCGTGAACAAGTGGCGATTGAAATGCGCACTGCCGCCGAATACACGATTAGCGAGTGCCCAGATACCAGCCCACAACACCGAGAATGCAAGCCATACGCAGAGGTTCATAATGTAGGTGGTACTTTTGCTGTTTTCTATATCGCCTAACCATGTAGTGGCCATAGCTAACAAGCTAATGATGAATAATGAAACTATTGCCAATGGCCAGCCTTCCCAGCGGCGGTCAATTGAATTGGTATTTTCCGGCACAACAATATAATCCTGAGTGCGTACTCGTATTTGTGTATGCCCAAGGCGATAAAGAGTGTTGCTATCAATGGTAAAAAACGTAAGTCGTTTGCTCTTAACAAAAATACCGTTGTGGCTACCAAGGTCACGCATTATTAATATGCCAGCATCGTTCGCTTCAATGCTGGCATGTTCTGCAGCGGTATGTGAGTCATCCAGAATAATATCGTTGTGGTAAGCCCGGCCAATGTGAATTGGTAGCGATGAAAATTTGTAGCGCGTTTGTACGTCGCCATGGTGATTAATAATTTCTACGAAATAGGTGTTACTCATTGAGCATTCTCCTTGTCAAAGCTCGCTAGGAATTGGGTAACAAAACTTTGCCCATTAACGTAAGACACTCCATTTAATTCCAGACTACTTTGTAAGTTCATCAGTGGTTCATCGCTGGTGGCGGTGATCAATTTGAAATTATAAAGGTCATCAAATTTTTGATAAGCTTCTACGCACAATACCGCACGCGCAGTGTAATTTCGGTTGTTAATAAATTTCTCTGTGCAGTGCGGCGTGGTGAGTGTTTTATCTTTAGTGTTGCCACGCACATCGTTGCTAAAAAATTTACCCATCAGCGTCGCAAAACGCAGCGGGTTCAGTTTGGTGCTACTCATAAATTGGTGATGAATAGCGATATAACCTGTCTGTAAATCATCTGATACAAAAATCGCAGACTCCATGGCACAATTAATTTGATTAGTGCTGTAAGTTTTGTCAGCCTTGGCATCAGAGTTACCCCAACACCGTACTTGTTCAGATTCGCGCACCGGTACTGAGTAAGGACCAAGG
>JANPKH010000080.1:0-2898 GCA_031425935.1 Gammaproteobacteria bacterium
CACCGGGAAGACCGCGCCATTGAGTTTTACCGTTTGTTGTCATCCTTCGATTACATGAGTTCCACCCCTACTCTGTTCAACGCAGGGACGTTGCGTCCGCAATTATCATCTTGCTACCTCACCACGGTACCTGACGACTTGCACGGCATTTACGGTGCGATGCAAGACAATGCCATGCTCAGCAAATTTGCCGGTGGTTTAGGTAATGACTGGACGCCGGTGCGTGCATTGGGCGCTTACATCAAAGGCACTAACGGCAAGTCACAAGGCGTTGTACCTTTCTTGAAAGTCGCCAATGACACCGCCGTTGCGGTAAACCAGGGCGGTAAGCGCAAAGGCGCCGTTTGTGCCTACCTTGAAACCTGGCATATGGACGTAGAAGAATTTCTAGAGCTGCGCAAAAACACCGGTGATGATCGCCGTCGCACTCACGACATGAATACCGCTAACTGGGTGCCAGACACCTTTATGAAACGCGTGTTTGATGACAAAGAATGGACCATGTTCTCGCCGAACGACGTACCAGACTTACATGACCTTTACGGCCAAGCCTTTGAAACACGCTATGAACATTACGAGCGTGAAGTAGCTGCGGGCAATATCAAAGTATTCAAAACCGTTCGTGCATTAGATTTATGGCGCAAAATGCTGGGCATGTTGTTTGAAACTGGTCACCCATGGATAACCTTCAAAGACCCGTGCAACATTCGCAGCCCGCAACAACATTGCGGTGTAGTGCACTCATCTAACTTGTGCACCGAGATCACTCTCAACACCAAAGCCAACGATGAAATTGCTGTATGTAACCTCGGCTCTGTGAATTTGGCGCAACATGTAGTTGATGGCAAACTCGATCAAAGCAAACTCGCTCGCACGGTGAAAACCGCGATTCGCATGCTCGATAACGTTATCGATATTAACTACTACGCAGTGGCCACCTCTAAAGCTTCTAACGTACGTCATCGCCCTATTGGCCTTGGCATCATGGGCTTTCAAGATGCACTCTACCAACAACGTATAGCCTATAGCTCAGACGCTGCCGTCGCTTTTGCTGATACTTCTATGGAAGCCGTCAGTTACTACGCGATCAAAGCCTCTAGCGAACTCGCTGCCGAACGCGGCAAGTACTCGACCTTTGAAGGTTCTTTGTGGAGCCAAGGCATACTGCCACTCGACTCCATTGAAAACCTCGTACAACAACGCGGCGAGAAGTACATCAAAGTCGATCGCAGTCACACGCTTGATTGGGATTCTTTGCGCGCACAAGTAAAAACTCAGGGTATGCGTAATTCAAATGTGATGGCAATTGCACCTACCGCAACCATTTCCAATATTACTGGCGTGACTCAATCCATTGAGCCGACATACCAAAACCTTTACGTGAAATCTAACCTGTCCGGTGAGTTCACCGTGGTTAACCCACACTTGGTTCATGACCTTAAAGCCCGTGGATTATGGGATGGCGTGATGGTTAACGACCTCAAATATTACGAGGGCTCGGTGCAAAAAATTGACCGTATACCGGATGACCTCAAAGCCATCTACGCCACCGCATTTGAAGTAGAACCACGTTGGATTATTGAAGCTGCGAGCCGCCGCCAAAAGTGGATCGACCAAGCACAAAGCTTGAACCTTTACATCGCTGGCGCTAACGGTAAAAAACTGGATATCACCTACCGCATGGCGTGGTACAGCGGCCTTAAAACCACTTACTACTTGCGTGCTTTATCTGCCACTACTACTGAAAAATCCACCATTAACACCGGTGCATTGAATGCAGTATCAGCAGGTGGCGTTAGCGATGTGGCGGCAGCTTCTGCATCCCAAAAAACAACCCAGGCATTTTCTTCAATTGAAGCGGCAAGTTACGCAACGGCAGCGCCGGTGCCATTAGCGTGCTCAATTGATAATCCTGATTGCGAAGCCTGTCAGTAAATTTACTAGCTATCAGTAACAAAAAAGGCTGGCCTGATATTCAGGTCAGCCTTTTTTTATACGTTAACTTGTTTCTAATTATTTGCCATCAAGCGATAACTTAATCACCTCAACCAGCCCCTGCAAAGGTATCTCCAGCCAGTCAGGGCGATAAAATGCGTTAAGAATTTCACGCACGCGATTGTCAATGCAGAAAAGCGTTAAGGCCGCCTCTTCGTTTTCGCGCTGCTTCCAAGTGCGCGATAATAATTCCCCCGTCTCCAATCGATAAGCATCATAAAATAGCTTACGCACTTGCGTGTTATACGTGTAGGCAAGGTGATGAACTCCGCTCTTTTCTGAGGAAACATCTGTGGTCAACGCATTGCGAATAGCAACGGCGGCGGCATCATTAAAAGAGCACAGCATATCGGCAACATCTTTTAATGGACTGCTATGTAATGAACCGTTACGAGGATCGGAATCACTAAGATTGTCCGCAGTCGCATCGCTAAAATTCATAAAATAAGCATCGCCACGCACTACTAATACTTGCGCTAAATGTAAGTTGCCGTGAATGCGTATACGTATGCCGCCAAAAGCGCGCGCTGCTAAATTTTCCACTAACTCAAGAATTTGCGCCGATTGAGAAACCAACCAATTCGCATTCTTGTTATTTTGTTGACGCAACATATCCAACATCTGCTGCAG
The DNA here is from genome assembly GCA_031425935.1 of Gammaproteobacteria bacterium. Lineage (GTDB taxonomy): Bacteria > Pseudomonadota > Gammaproteobacteria > Pseudomonadales > Cellvibrionaceae > Cellvibrio. The sequence goes on from JANPKH010000080.1 coordinate 2,626, forward strand.
CCGAACACTAAGCATACGCAGCCACTCGTTGGTATCAGCCTGGCTATTTTCACAATAACCAAAACGCGAATCTTTTGCAGGCTTTGCCAATAAAACGTGCATCTCGCCAAGGCGACGACCTAATATTTGTGCAAAACTTTCCAGCTCAACCATAGCAGGATATTGAATATCCATAGAAGATGTTCCTGCAGTCATGCTGTCGCGTAACGCGCGCTCAAGCGTATTCTGAGTCCATTGCCAGGCATCACCCTGGTTATCGATGTAGGCTTGAAG
>JANPKH010000081.1:0-3983 GCA_031425935.1 Gammaproteobacteria bacterium
CCTGCCGGTTTAACGGAAGCTGAATTTTTTAGAAAAATTTCTCACGATGGTTTAGAAAAACGCTTAACGCGAATTCTAGATGTATCCGCATCAGATTATGTGGCGCGGCGCAAAGTCTATGACGACCGTTTAACATTTGAGTTGGATATTATTATTCAAATGGGTTTCCCTGGTTACTTTCTTATCGTTATGGATTTTATTCAGTGGGCAAAAGACCAAGGTATTCCCGTCGGCCCAGGTCGTGGCTCAGGTGCGGGTTCGTTGGTTGCTTATGTGTTGCTGATTACTGATCTCGATCCATTGCAATATGATTTGCTATTCGAACGTTTTTTGAATCCTGAGCGTGTGTCAATGCCCGATTTCGATATCGATTTCTGCATGGATGGCCGCGACCGCGTAATTTCTTATGTGGCTGAAACCTATGGTCGCGATGCCGTAAGTCAAATTATTACTTTTGGTACCATGGCTGCAAAAGCGGTAGTGCGCGATGTAGCACGAGTGCTTGGGAAATCTTACGGGCTGGCTGATAAGCTTTCCAAAATGATTCCTATGACGCCGGGAATGACGCTCGAGGTTGCGCTTGAGCAAGAAACTATTCTGAAGGAGTTTTTGGCGAACGATGGCGATGGCCAGGAAATTTGGGAGATGGCCATTCAACTTGAAGGCCTTACGCGCAACGTCGGTAAGCACGCTGGTGGTGTGGTAATAGCGCCAACTAAACTAACCGATTTCTCGCCGCTCTTTAGTGATGAAAGTGGTGGCGGTTTAGTAACTCAATTTGATAAAAATGATGTTGAAGAAGCGGGGCTGGTAAAGTTTGACTTCCTCGGTTTGCGAACGCTCACGATCATCGATTGGGCGCGCATTATGATCGATAAGCAGCGCATTAAATTTGGCGATGCGCCACTCGATATCACCGCCATCCCGCTCGACGATGCGAAAACATTTGCGCTGCTCAAGCGAGCTGAAACCACAGCGGTATTTCAGCTTGAATCGCGCGGAATGAAAGATCTGATTAAGCGTTTGCAGCCGGACAATCTCGAAGATCTTATCGCCCTGGTAGCATTGTTTCGTCCTGGCCCGCTGGAGTCGGGCATGGTAGATGACTTTATCAATCGTAAACACGGCCGTGCGCAAGTCGCTTACCCGGATGCAAAATTTCAACACATGAGCTTGAAACCGGTATTGGAGCCAACTTACGGCGTCATTGTTTACCAAGAACAGGTCATGCAAATTGCGCAAGTGCTTGCTGGTTACACGCTAGGCGGTGCGGATATGCTGCGTCGTGCCATGGGTAAGAAAAAACCTGAAGAGATGGCCAAGCAGCGCGAAGTATTTGCTGAGGGTGCTAAAAGCCAGGGTGTTGATCCCGAGCTGGCCACCAAAATTTTTGATTTGGTTGAAAAGTTCGCTGGCTATGGTTTTAACAAATCTCACTCTGCTGCTTATGCATTAGTGTCCTACCAAACGGCTTGGCTTAAGGCGCATTATCCCGCGCATTTTATGGCGGCAACCATGTCTTCAGACATGGACAAAACGGACAAGGTGGTGACCTTCATTGAAGAATGTCGGCACATGAAACTTATGCCCTTGCCACCGGATGTAAATTCTGGTGAATTTCATTTCACCGTAGACGACTCTGGCAATATTATTTATGGTTTGGGCGCTATCAAAGGTTTGGGCGAGGGCCCTGTAGAAAGTATTATTGCGGCGCGCAATCAAAAGCCATTTAAAGATTTATTTGATTTTTGTGCGCGGGTTGACCCGCGCAAACTCAACAAGCGCGCTCTCGAGGCGCTGATTCGATCAGGTGCTGCCGATAATTTGTGTGATGCTGGCAGTACTCAATCCATTGATCATCGACGTTCAGTTATGTTTGCTGCGATGAGTGAGGCCGTTAAAACGGCAGAGCAGCATGCGGCCAATAACAGTGCCGGAATGATGGATTTGTTTGGCGACGTAATTGCGGCGAGCAATGCTGAAGCGGATGTCTACAGCGACTTTCGTCGTGTGCGTACCTGGACGATTAAAGAGCGGCTGCAGGCAGAAAAAGAAACGCTTGGCCTCTATTTAACAGGTCATCCAATCGACGAATATGAAAGTGAATTGAGTCATTTGGTTAGTTCGCGTATCGCCGATATCAAACCTGATAAAGCGCCGCAAAATATTGCGGGTTTAGTAATTGCGCAGCGAGTAATGAAAACGAAACGTGGCGACAACATGGCATTTGTTACGCTTGATGATCGAACTGGGCGTATTGAAGTGGCTGTGTTTGCGGATACCTATAATCAATGCCGTGATTTGTTATTGAAAGATGGGTTGCTAGTGCTTACTGGTCAAGTGAGCTACGACGATTACAGCGGTATGCTTAAAATGCGCGCCGATAATATTCGGTTGCTTGTGGATGTTCGGCAGGAAAAAGCACGTGAGCTTTGTCTTGAATTAGAGTCGGGGACTTTACCTGCAAATTTTATCCGCCAGCTCAACGATATGCTTGAACCCTATCGCAGTACGCCTACCAAAGAGGCTCGCTGCCCTTTAATTATTGATTATCGCCGCAGCGATGCCAAAGCACAGTTAAGATTGGGTCAAGCCTGGAATGTAAGACCTGAAGACGAATTATTGCAGTGTTTGCGCGATAAATATGGTGTAAGTAAAGTTCGACTTATTTATTAGCGTATCTGTTTCAACTATTCCGTTTAGGCGTTAATTAGTTATTCTCTCTTATTTCTGGTAATTACTTTTAAGTCAAAGGCTCCTATTCAGGGGCCTTTTTTATTGCTCAGCATATAATTTTGGAATATTTATCCTACATGTAAAGGTTAGTTATCGCACAGAAGCAGCAGCGTTTTGCGGCCATTATTTATTCATTATTATTCTGGGTAATTGTATGCGACTTAATAATGACAACTTTATCAAACCTCGAGCTTTGCTGTTGTCCTTGGGTTTTTTATGTAGCCAAATTTATGTGCTATTTATATGATAATTTCAATGATTCGCCGCCATAAATTGTTATCAATTATTGGTGCTATTTTTTTAATTATAATATTGATGGTAATTCTTATCGTAGTATTCGCTGAGCCCATAATAAAATCTCTTGCTGAAAATAAGGGAAGTAAAATAATGGATCGTCAGCTAGTCATCGATGGTGATTTTCAAATTTATTGGCGCTGGACATATACGGAAGTTCACGCAGAAAAAATTCGCCTTAGCAACGCTCCCGGGTATCCTGAAGCCGATATGATGAAAATAGATGCTATGGATTTCACATTTAAGCCATTAAAGCTTTTAGTTGGAAAGCTGGAATTTGGCGATATTACCATCAATAAGCCTTATTTAGTTCTCGATAAAAAATCCGCTACTGATAATAATTGGACTTTTCCTATATTTTCAAAAGCAAATGCTGTGAGTGAAACAGCTCTTGCCGAGGATCGCCATGATTTCCCAATTATGAAAAATCTTGAAATAAAAGATGGAAAAATAATCTATCGCGATGCCATTAAAGGAATGAGTATTGATTTGAAATTAGATTCTGTAAATGGGCAAGGTGGAAATGAAAATGCCAATAAAGAATCTGCAAAAAAATTCAAAATTTCTGGAACGGGTGCCATGCAAAAACAAAAATTTGAAGTCGAGGCTTCAGGTGGTTCTCTTGATACTTTGCGTGATTCAACTAAAGAATATCCGCTCGCCTTGAAGCTAACTATGGGTTCAACTAAGGTTGCGGTTGCCGGAACATTTAAAGACCCTATTAAATTAACGGGGATTAATGCCTCTTTAAAAATTGTTGGTAACAATATGGCGGATCTTTTTTATCTTACTGCTATTCCGTTACCACCAACACCTCCCTACGTATTAAACGGTCAGCTGACAAAAACAAATGGTGTGTGGGGGTATAAGGATTTTGAAGGTAAGGTTGGTGGCAGTGATCTTTCGGGAAATTTATCTTATGATACAAGTAAGGAGCGAGGATTCTTAAAAGC
>JANPKH010000082.1:0-2679 GCA_031425935.1 Gammaproteobacteria bacterium
TCGCCATCGGCGGCAGCCTGCACGAAGCCGTCGACAGCACCGGCTCGCTGCACCTGCGGCTGCTGAGGGTGGAGTCGGGCAGCGATTCCTGGGGCGCCATGTTCGCTGCGCACGCGCGCTTGGCCGCCCGTGCGCAGCAACCCGCGGAAGCCTCGCTCTACGCCCAGACGCTGAAGCTCGACCGCTGCAAGTTCCAGTACCCGCCGTCGGCGCTGCTGTTGCTGGATCTGTTGCCGGCGCCGCGCATCGCCGGCTACCAGTGCGAGGGCGATGACCCGGCGCTGCTGCGCGCCATCTACGGGGAGCAATGGGCTGCCAAGCGCTGGATCGACATGGCGGCGCGGGCAGCCGTCCTGTTGACCCTCGTCGTGGCGGCGTGCGTGTTGCAGGCACTGCTGACCGCAACGCCCCCGGCCCGCACAGGCGCTGCCCCGGCCTCTCCAACCGCCCGTCAGACGACCCTGCTGTGGCTGTTGACGGGGCTGACCGGCCTGCTCTTTTATCCGTTGATCCAGGCCTACCACCTGGGCCAGCTGCAGGTCTTCCTGAATCTCTTCGTCGCGCTGGCTCTGTTGGCCGTGCTGAAAGGCCTGCCGTTCGTGGCAGGCGCGCTGATCGGCCTGTGCGTGCTCGTCAAGCCGCAGCTGGTGTTGCTGCTGGCCTGGGCGGTGCTGCGGCGCGAGACGGCGCTTGCCGCGGGAATCGTGATCGTGGGCGGGCTCGGCCATGCCTGGGCCCTTTGGCGCTACGGATTGGCGCTGCACCTGGACTACGTCCGTCTTCTGGCCACCTTGTCGCAGCATGGCGAGGTCTACTGGCCCAACCAGAGCGTCAACGGCCTGCTCAATCGTTGGTTCGAGAACGGCGATCCCTGGCGCTGGAGCTTCACGCAGTTCGCGTCCTATCACCCGGTCGTTCGTTGGGCCACCTTGGCCTCTTCGCTGGCGATCACCGCCGCGGCGCTGTGGTTCGGGCGTCGGCGCGACGGCAGCACCGGGCGGGCCCTCGATTTCGCCGCGATGGGGGCGGCGGCCACGCTGGCTTCCCCGATCGCCTGGGAGCATCACTACGGTGTCTTCTTCGTGTTCGCCGTGCTGGCCGCCGGGGCGGCACTGACGGCCCGGCCCGCACCGCGGCATGGCCTGCTGCTCCTGGTGGGGCTGAGCTGCGTGCTGATGGGGCAGGCGATGCTCGAGCCCGAGATGCTCTTGCACGGTCGGTGGCTCGGGTTGCTGGCTTCGAACTTGTGGCTGGGAGCGATGCTGCTGTTCGCGGTCCTGCTGCTCCTGCTTCAGCCCTCGAAGGCCCCAGCCGAACGCGCTTCGATCTTGAGCTATGCGCGCAGCTGAGGCCCTGGCCCGTGGGCTGGCATGGACGGTCGCGCTCGGCTTCGCGGTGGTGCTCATCGGCGCGCTGATCCAGCAGCCTCTGGCCACCAACGACGGGCCGGTGCACATCGCTTTCGCTGACGTGCTGGCGCACTGGGGTGAGCCGGGCCACGAGCTGCAGCATCGCGCCTACGTCGTCGACTGGCGCCCGGCGACCAACGTGCTCATCTATGCGCCCCTGGCGGTGTTGTTGGTGGTGGCGTCACCGCATGTCGCCGAGGCGACGATCCAGCTGCTGTGCCTGCTCGGGCCGGCGGCGGCGGGGTGGCTGGCCTTGCGCAAGGTCAACCGCGACAACGCCTGGCTCGCGCTGTTTCTGCTGCCGCTGTCTCTGCACCAGATGTTCTTTCTGGGCCTCTACAACTTCTGCCTTTCGACGGTGGGCTTCTTTGCGGTGCTCCTCGCTTACCTCTGGCTGGTGCAGGCGGCGTCGTGGCGCCGCACCTTCGTGCTCGGGCTGACGCTGACCCTGACTTTCATCTCGCATGCCGGCGGCTTCATTGCGGCGGCCACGGGCGTAGCGGCCATGACGGCGTCGCGCATCGCCTGGACGTGCAGCCGTGGTCACGGGCTCACTGCAGCGCTGGCGCAGGAGCGACACGGGCTGGGTGCGTTGTTGCTGCCGCTGCCTTTTGTTCTGTTCACCCTGTCGGCCGGCGCCGGTGCAGAGGTCGCTTACGGCCCCGGGCTGTTCCACCGGATCGCCAACACGCTCGCCCTGCGTCTGCTGCAGCTCGGCGCCAAGGAGGACGTGTACCTGGGTGTGGCAGTGAGCCTCGTGCTGCTCACGGCGCTGGCTGGGTCGTTTTGGCAGCTGCGGCGCGACCGCAGCGCGCTGCCGTCGGCACAGCGGCGGCTTTGGTGGGCCACGGTGGCGGCGCTTGCAACGTCGTGCGTGACGGTGATGGTGTTTCCCGACACGCTCGGCGGCGGGTGGACGCACATCCGTCGCTTCATGATCTTCCCGTTCTACTGGGTGCTGGTGCTGCTCGCGTTCGCGCGGTTCACACCACGGTTCAAGCTCGCACTCGTGGTCTGTGCGGCTGCGGCTTCGTCGCTGTCGCTCGGCGCGGTGCTCGAGCGCGAGGCGGTCGTCAGAGAGCAGATGCAGGCATGGGCCGAAGTCGACCGCCTGGTCGGCAACCATTGCACGGTCCTCCCGCTGATCCTGGAAACCGGACCTGTCGATGCGGAAGGCCGGCCCATCGCCATGGCACACAGCCCGTACTTCCAGGTGGCCAGCCGCCTGGAGGCGCGCCAGGACCGGGTGGTGCTGTTCAATTTCCTGGCG
>JANPKH010000083.1:0-20410 GCA_031425935.1 Gammaproteobacteria bacterium
CCAGTAATCCTCGCCCTTGTGCGCATCGCTTAGATCAGCGTGATAAATAGCCTTCATCATTACTCGTGCAGTAGTTTGCGTACTCATAACTCATTCATCTCTAAAAGGTTGGTTGGGAACACTCCGTTCTTGTTAAGGGGACTTATTTTTTCTTAGCTGTCGGACACGACGGTATGGGTTGTACGATCCACGTGCCGCTTTGTGGATTGAACTGCGCGCAGCGACTACTTCGTAACGCGCTGGCGCTGCCCGTTAAATTCAGACTGGGACAATTGAAAGTTGGATTGCACTCTAGGAATAAGGACGTCAGGCCGCCTTTACTGGGCACCACGCTGCTGGCATCACCCAATGTCGTAATGGAGTTATACGACAGATCGAGATAGCTAAGTGCCGTCAGTGCTGTGAGGTTTTTGCTATAGCTATCGAGTACGTTGGTCAGTGCGTTATGCGATAAGTCGGCGAACACTAAGCTGGTAAATATAGGCAGGTCAAAATTGCTTAGCTGGTTGTAGGACAAATCCAAAACTGAGGGATTGATGGCGACCAAGCCGTTAATGGATTGCAGTTGATTGTGCGAAACATCGAGTTCCACCAAATTAGCGAAACTCGAAACATCCAAAAAGCTAATCTGATTGTTGCTGAGCTTGAGCTTCTGTAATTGCTTGAGCGGCAAACTGAACTGCGTAATCTGATTGCCACTTAGGTCCAGACTCGTGAGTGCCGTGAAAGCCTGCAGTCCGGTCAAATCGGCAATGCCCAGGTTCGGACAACTGATTTCCAGTAGGGTCGCAGCCGTAGTTATAGCGATGGACGAAGGCTTCCCCGGCAAAGTGGCGAGGATGCAGGCTTTCAGGTTCAGGTCGTTGAACTTGACCATCTCGCCGGGCGTGCCGCCACAATCCGGCTTGGACCACAGCGTCTGCGTAGTATGGCTAGAGCTGCACAAATTACTTTGCCACGAGGGAATCATCCATTGCGTAGCCGAGCACTGCGCAACATCGCCATTCGGGCAGGTGACTGCCGAGGTCAAGGTCGGGTAAGTTACCGCGCCGTAGGCAAGCTGGTTAATGTCGATAGTGCCGCACCAGGCACCGCCACCGGTTTCCGGACAACAGGCGCTGGCTGGCGGCATCACGGCAGACTGAAAATTAGCTGACAAGACCACAGCGTTTTGAAAACTACTGCCGCCTAACTGAGCGCAACTAAAATTCACCGAGGAGCCGCCGCCCGGCGTGGTTTTCATCGTGGTGTTGGTGAATACCGCACCCTCCAGGATCGCCGCGCTAAAGCTCACTCCTTCTAGCACCGCACTATCAAAAGTCACGTTAGGCATGATGGAGCCGTTGAAGGATGTACCGTTGAGAGTGGTTTTCTGATCAAAGCACGCGCCGGCCAAGGTGGTGTTATTGAACTGCACGTAATTAACATGAGCGTTCTGGAAATTCGCACCTACAAAGCCCGTCCCCAGAACTCCGGTAACATTGATATTGCCATTGGCTTCTAAAGACGCATTGCGAAAGCTCGCCTGCTGGGCGTTTGCGCCGGAAAGATTGGCCCCGGCTAAAGTCGCTGAGTCGAACACCGTATTGACCAAGCTCGCACCTTGGAAATTAGCTTGGGTCAAATCCGCTGAGGCCGTCGGTGCACGCGACACTGGCACCGTTGGGCAGGTGGGCCCAACAGGAGTGCCGCAGCTCTTGGCTTGACTGGACAACCCGTAGAACTGCGCGCAATCAAGCGTGATATAGGCGGCACTGGCGCCGACAAATTTCGCGCCATTTAAAGCCGTGGCCGAGAGGTCGGCGTGGGTGAGCGTCGTCTTGCTGAAATCTACCTGGGTGAGATTGGCCCCCGTCATCTGGATATTGCTAAAGTCGGTACCGCCTAGCATGGCGCCGCTGATGTCTTTGCCGACGAGCGAAAATGTGCTCGGACTCAGGTTTTGAAAACTGGCATTGGTGAAATCGACCGAGCCCCAGTGATCGGTGGTGATGGCGTGCACGTCCAAATTGCTGGCGATGAACTTTGTGCGGCAGTTAGGGTTGTTAACGATGTTCTGCGTTGGCCCAAATTGCGCCTGAATCAACGATGTGTAAGAGAAATCCGCGCAATTGATATTGGCAAACGTGAAGTCGGTGGCGTTCATAGTCGCGCCGATAAAACAAGTATTCGTCAGCGTGGCATTGGTGAAATCGACGTTGCCATTACTACTCGGGCCAAGGTTTGCACCTTGGAAATTCGCGCCCGTCAGGTCCTGATTGGCGAAAATCGCACCGGTCAAGTTCGCATTACTGAAATTCGCGCCACGCAAAGAACCCGGCGGCGCGCTGCCGAAATTGCGATTACTGAGATCCTGACCCGCATAGTTAGGGCCAGTGCTCGCCGGACAGCTCGGCGTGGCCAGCATTTTGCTGGGACCCGGTGGCGAAGTTCGAAAAGCAGTGCTGTCTACCGGATGTTGCACGCAGGCAACTAGCACACCGATGCTAAGAGCCAGGCACAGCGGGCGGCCTAGGCCACTCACAACCCAAAAGTCACTAAATATGCGGTCAAACGGCCGATTTTTTATCATAAGTAGCACCTTAAGTTATCCACAGTAGTCAGGCTCATTTCTGACATATTTATTCGTATGTCACAGAAAGTTCGCGTATCAGATCCTTGCGGCGAGTTTGTAGTTACAGCAAGACTATCGGCTAAGCCAGTATCTTTCTATTACACCTTATTACAGTGATTACCTATGTTTGCACGTGGTTAAAAACGCATGAAAGTTCGGGCATTGAGTTGGGGCTAGGGCTTTTTAATTTGTTCATCTGCCTACCACCACTAGAAAGGTGTTGCGGTAGCACAAAGGGGTAGGAGGCAATTTAAAATGTTTTAAGCTGTTTGGAGAGGTGTTGAGCCCGAATGACATCTGGCTAGGATATTCCCAAGGATTCACTGCACGGCATGCAATAGATTCGGGGCATGAGATTTTGAATCAGTCTTTGTTAAACAGAGGATGATCAGTTGGCGTGCAGACGGCGGATAAATTGAATTTTCTAGCAAGCTTCGTTGAGGTGGGCCATTCCGCTGAATGCAAAATGTTAATGTGTTGGGAGACCAAACAACAAATAAGTTACATGGTGCTTCGCAAATGCTTGCTCGCAACGGCGAACAATAAAAGTTTGTCAGTGTAAGAAAGCAAAAGCGGTTTAAGGCGCATTGTTGGGCTCCTTATTTAAAATTTCAGCTATCCACTTCTTGAACTGGTATTGCTGAACTCGTATTGCTGAACTTTAGAGAAAATCCGCTTCAATAATTTTTTGAAATTCGTTTTTTCCCCTGCGCGTACTATTCTAAAACCTATTGTGCTTTTAGTTTCATTAGGGCGCGCCGATGTTTCTGCAAAAGGGCTAATATTAGCGATTCTGTCAGAGTAAGAGCCGCCACGTATTAAGCGATGCTCACATACTAGTGCGCCTTTTTCTGTGTTAGTTTCGCTGCAGTCACCAACCCACTCGGCGACATTTCCCGCAGTATCATAGAGGCCAAAATCATTTGGTGGGTAACTGCCAACGGGTTGAGTTTGATTATTGAATAAACTTGTTAATAAAGATTTGCAACCGAAACAGTTCGCGCGGTCAATTGCATCATCATCATTATTGCCCCACCAAAATGTGCTGGTAGTGCCGCCTTTTGCTGCATATTCCCACTCTGCCGCGCTTGCCAGGCGATAGTGTTGGCCAGTCATTTTGCTTAGCCAGTTAATGTAGGACATGGCATCGTCCCAGCTGACATTGATGACTGGCTGGTTGCCGCGCCCCCAACCATTGTCATCGGGTAATACGCGATTGGTGGAAATAGCAAAATAATCATATTCATTAAAAGTAATTTCGTAACGGCTGATATAAAAATTTGTATCGAGAAAAATTTTCTTCACGGCTTCTTTATCCGTATCAGCCGCATTGCCCATTAAAAATTCTCCTGCATGAACCAGTACCATATCTGGTAAAGGAAGTGCATTTCGATCTTCTTCTTTTTTATTCAAATTAATATTAACGGAGAGATTTTTGCTCTTTAGGTCAACCCATTGCGTTTGGGTGATGTGCCCCTCTTGACTAACCTCTACATGATAGGCGCCAGGTGCAAGCTTAATGGCTGGGCGATAACTCTCTTTAATATTTAGAATACGAACGCGAGCGCTGGCAGGTGTAGCATTAATCGTTAAATCTAATAAATCAGTTTTACTTTTTGCAGTGGCGAATGTTGTTGGCGCTGAATCTTCGGATAGCAAATTGATACTTATCAATATTAAAGCGAGGATGCCAACAGCACTGTATATCCACGGGCGATGATGGCGGTGACGATTAAAAATATCGGCAAGGGTAACCGGTTGCGAGATGATGGTGTGCGCTTCCATGCGTTCAGGTGTTGTATCATCAATAATCGTTGTTTTTTCGGGGCCATAAAGGATATTTTGCACGAAGCGTATCAGTGCTTGCAGTGCTTTCTTTGTATAAAACCAAAAGTGTTGTGCAAGTAGAAAGATCATGGTTTTTAATAATTGCAGCGACTGAGTCCTCCTATCAGCGGAGCCCAGTAAAGGTGCGGATGAAATAGTCAGTTGTTCCAGCGCATTGATTAGCTCGCGCGCATTTTGGTAGCGATGCTCAGGTTTTTTTGCGAGTAATTTATCGAGAATAGATTGCAAGAAAAAAAACTGCATCGGTAACTTTGGCGCTTTTTCATGAATATGCTTAATGCCCAGTTCAAGGGAACAATCGGCTTGAAATGGCCTTGCTCCTGTGAGCATTTCATAAAAAACTATGCCGAGGCTATACAAATCTGCGCGACCATCGCTAGCTTCACCTTTTGCTTGTTCAGGGCTCATGTACAACGGGGTGCCTATAACCACCCCGACTTCAGTCATGGTGGTGTTGGATTTAATGGTGCGAGCTATTCCAAAATCGGTAAGTACTGGCGACTCGTCTGCGCGAAATAAAATGTTTTCTGGTTTGATGTCGCGATGCACATAACCTTTGATGTGAGCATGTTCGAGCGCCGCCGCAATGCCGATCATTATTTTGATCGCATCTTTGATGTTAATACCCTGAGCAATTTTTTGATCTAATGAGCCGTTGCCTAAAAACTCCATGGAAATATAGTTGAAGCTTTGGTGGCGACCAATGTCGTAGATTGGGATGATGTTGGGGTGGGACAGTTGGCCAACAATGGTGGCTTCAAGCTTAAAACGCTGATGAAACTCCGGGTCAATGTCCAGTGCGGGCTTCATAACTTTAAGTGCAAGGGTGCGCCCCACACTATGCTGGGTTGCCAGATATACGGTAGCCATGCCACCGGTATTGATCTTTTTAATGAGGGTGTATCCGGGAATTTGCATTTATCAGTGAACTTGGTTGCGCTAACACTAGGGTTGCCATAGTAGCAAAATCAATCAGTATAATCAGCTTCATTGCGCGATTTTTGTGCTCCTTGGCGCCTCTTTGTACTTAATTTATCAACTTTGCTTATCTACATTTATTTCTAGCCTCGCAAGCTCATCACCTGCCAACCTTTTTCCTTTGCTATCTTCTCCAATCTGTCATCGGGGTCAACGGCCACTGGGTTTGTCACTAACTCCAGCAAGGGTAAATCATTAATCGAGTCGCTGTAAAAATACGCGCCGTCCAATTGTAGGTCTTTGTTTTTTAACCATTCATGCAAACGAATAACTTTTCCACCTTGAAAGCAGGGCGTGCCGATGCTTTTGCCTGTATAGCGACCATTAATTATTTCGGGGTCGGTGGCAAGTATGTCATCCACATTTAGCAACTCGGCTATAGGACGAGTAACGAAGCTGTTAGTGGCGGTGATAATCAGTAAATAATCGCCGCGTGCGCGGTGTCTTTCCAATAGCGCTTTTGCTTTGGGTAGCATCATGGGCTCTACGTGTGTTTGCATAAATTCAGCATGTAGCAGCGCAAGTTTCTCGGGTGTGTGGCGGGTAAGCACCGCAAGTGAGAATTGTAAAAAAGCGTAGATGTCGAGCGTACCGGCCTTGTAATCCTGATAAAAACGGTCATTGGCAAGGCGATATTCTTCGCCATCTACCAAATTCTTTTGGACGAGAAATTCCCCCCAGCTGTGATCGCTATCGCCAGCGAGGAGGGTGTTGTCGAGATCAAAAATAGCGAGGCTCACAGAATACCTTTTGATTAAAATGGAAAGAAAGTTAACGTTGATAAAACTACAAATTTACACCTCAACAAATTTTACCACCATCTCTGCGCTGGGCTGTTTGCGTTGTTTAAAACTAAGTGCAGCTCGCTCTACGGCTAATAAAGTATTTTGTTTATGGTGGTGAGCATTGCGTTTAAAAAGATTTACTGTGCTTTTAACTAGACGGATTAGCCAAGGCTTTTGATGGTTGCGAATATCCGCCAAAACATCCAGCGCTGTGCACGCACCTGCGTGAGGGCTACGATAACTGGCGCTGGAAAATTTTTGGCTGTTCACCACTAGATTTTTAAAATCAGCAGAAGATAAATTCAACTCTGCGAGCCCTTCATGGAGCTCATGTTCAGCCATTTGTTTCGCTTTAAATAATTGCATTTGTACGCGGCTGTACACATTCACCGCGCCATCGCCATTGGTTTCTATGGGTAAAAAAATCGCCGCAGGATACATTTCCGTAATTAACGATTGTACACCATCCGACACGGCGCTGGAGGGCATGCACCCGAACGGCTTTATGCTCAGCGTCATATTAACTTTTTGATCTACGACGTTGTGAATTAATTTACCGACTTCCATGTGGCCCTCACCGCCGCGCAAATTGTTGTCGTAAAAAGCATGGCTGATTTTTGCGATATGGTTCATGTCGGGCAAATGATAATCGCGCAAGCCTAATAATTTTGCGTAGCCGTAAAATAGACCGCGCATAAATGTTTCTGCGGTGCGCAGCATCCAGATTTTTTTGGTGGCATTCACATTTTCCAATGCGAATTTACTGCCATCTTTGCCGCCTTTATCAACGCCTTTTAATTCCATCCTTGTTTGTGTATCAAATTTAGCTCCCCATAATAAATACAGACCCCAATTTACCACCAATTGAATATCGACTTCTGCGCCTTCTTGTTCTAAAAAGCGATGCATTTTGTAGTTGCCATCACCTTCGGTTGTCATTGCCCAAAACTCGCCGATAATCGCGACTTTTGGCTTTACTTGGGTACGGTCTACTGTTATTGCAGCAATTTCTTTACGCGTTTGCCAGAGTGCTTTTAATAAGCCTTTGCGTGTTTCAAATGCCTGGGCGATTCGCTCTTTTGCATTTTTGATAACGGCGTCGGTGCGGCCAGGTTCAACTTCATAAGGGCGAATGCGATAAGTCAGAGCGTTTAAAACATCGCCGAGCACAATCGCTTTGCTCATAAATAAAAAGAATTCGGTATCAATTTTTAAACCCATATCTTGCCCGGCGGCTTGTTTCATTCCACCTGCTTGTTGAAACATTATTACGCGAAAGCCTTCAAAACCAGAGTCGCGTAATGCTTTGCGATACTCCGTTACATAGGTACCAAAACGACAAGGCCCACAGGAGCCTGCAGTGGCAAATAAATAATTTTCTATGATGTGCGGCTTGCTCAAGCCGCTGGCTTCGAGCGCCTGCAATTGTTTAACTAAATTGCCTACTGTGAAATAGGTAGGGTTGCATTGCCCGCGATTGCCAAATTCTCTGCCAACTTGCAGTGCCGCGTTATCGGGTACATCCATCGCTTGCACTTTGTAACCCAAACCGCGAAATGCCGATTGAATAAATAAATCGTGTGCCATGGTTAGGCCCGCGTGCAAAATAGTGGTGTGCGCACGTTGCGCCGCAGTAAATGTGCTGGGCACTGCGTCAAACCAATTTGCATTTTGCGTTGTTGTTTCGGTAGAAGCTTTAGTGAGTGCGCTATCGGCATGCACTTTTGCTTCAACCAATTGCAAATATTCTTCTACGCTGCCAGTGTTAACGGTGTTGATTTTTTCTGCTGTATTTATTGCGTTGACTGATTGTTGAGTATGCATGTGATATCTCCTAATCAAGTTGTACGGTAGAAATTAAAGTAGAGTTGATTATCTCTGGAATAATTAACTCCGCCGCAATTTGGCTTGGGACAAAATTTTGTACAGAATTTTTGGCATTTAATAGGCTGAGTAAGTGCAGTTTTTTAGCATGCCATTTTTCCAGCTCGGCAATAAACATTGGGTCTTGCTGAATTTTTTCAGGTGCTGCCGCTAATATATGCAAACGTTTTTGAATATCGTTGAGTTCACTTTCGGCAGCTTGTTTGGCTTTATCTTCTAATTTTTCTTCCGCCAAATTCAGCGTATAGCCGTAAGTTTTTACGCGAATTTTTATTGAGCCGGAAGGCTTGTTCGCATCAATATCGTGAAGCGCAGAATAGGGCGAATTGTTGGCGCTCATAATGCGATCAATTAAACCGTAAGTTGGTGCATCATGGCCGCATTTAAAACTGGATAAATCCAATACCGCAACATTAGGATGACGCGCGGAAAATTTTGCTGCCCAAACTTTTTGCACTGAATTTACGCTGTAGTTTTCTGGCCACACATCGTGAATTTCCAATGCGGAATTTACGCGCCCTATGCGCAAGTCTTCGGCAAAATAGGGCGCTAAATATTCTTTATCTTTTGGGATGGAGCGCATGGATAAAATGGGATAGCCCATTGATTGGTATTCTTCCAGCACATTGTGATTCATACCGGGATCATTGTGATAGGGCCGCCCTAGCATTAATAATGCAATGCGATTTTGCGCGGCAACTGCATCTAAAATCATGCGGCCTTTAATTTGCATGTGCGTATCAAAATGCTTAATAGCGTTGAATGCTTCGTCTACTGCAAAATTATTTTCGTCTTCCGTAATGTTCAAGTGGGTGCCGAATGTTTCGAACATGCGGTGCTTTAACAACAGTGGTTCGTTCAAGGTCACTGCAGGGTCTAAGTAAATAATATTGCGACTGGCAAAATAATCTTGTTCTTTAGTGAAGGCTGCGCCCATAACTTTTGGCGTGCCTGCGACAATTGGGCAACAGGCGGTATCCATCACGCCTTCGACAAAGGTTGGAATGTGAGTCAGAGCAGGAAAGAAAATAAAATTCAGTGGTTTTTCTTCGTGGTGAACAAACAATAAATTGTGAATATGCGCCTGCACTACTTTCGCGGGATAGCATGGATCGATGGAGCCGTACTTACCGCCTGCTTGCCACATTTCTTCGCTAGTATCGTCGGAAAAAACCAGGTTGCGCGATTTAATCCCTAGTGCTTCAAAGTAGGCGCGCCAAAAGGGTCCGGTGCTCCACATGTTTAATGCTTTGGGCATACCGATGCGAATTTTGAGGCGAGCTTCTTGTGCGGCAGATGATGAGCGTAAAAATTTCCGTTCAATAGTTTTATGTTTAATGCCGCCAAGACTTTTTATACCAAACAGGCCGCGTTTCACTTCAATATCTTTTATCAGCGTATCTTCTGATGGCAGTGGTGCAGTTTTATAAAGTTGTTTGAATGTCCATGTGGCTTCATAATCAACTAAATTTGGATAAGCTACCATTAGCTGGCGGCGATTTTTATTTAATTTCTTTAATGCTTCATGATCTTCTACCGTGCCTTTCTCGCACGAGAAACCTGAAATATAACGTGCAGTTTCAGTCTCACTGACTTTGGCATCGATAAAAGTGCGCGAACAATTATTTGCACAAAATGTGCATTTTGTTTCTTCATCATTGCGAGCGGTGTAAAACAAATTGATGGCTTCATCCAAACCAATAAACGTAGAATAGCCGCGCCGTTTTACTACGCGAATGGCTTCAAATGCTGCTCCTAGTGCGCCCGCTTCGCCGGTGTGCGGGTGTACATAAACTTCCGCGTCGGGCACGCGGTCTTTAATATAATCTACTTGCGCTTTTACGGCGGCGAGATTTTTTTGTGTGCCGCCTTGCAAAACAAACACTCTACCAAGTTCGGCCATGCGGGGAATTTGCACTACGTATTGCCAAATATTTTTTGGCAAAACTAACGCAAGCCCAGCTAATAATTCTTCACCGTTGTAACCTTCTTTCTGAAAATTTACGCGATCTGAATCTAAAAATACGGCGCAACCATAACTAAACTTTGGTGACATTTCGGCATTAAATGCGCGGTCTGCGTATTCGGTAACGGGCACGCCAAATTGATCTGCCATTGCTTGTAGCAACATGCCATTACCTGCGCTACAGGAGTTGCTCAGGCGAAAATTTTTAATGACTTTGTTTTGCATAAACAGAACTTTTATATCCTGCCCGCCAACATCGCAAATCACATCCACATTAGGAAAGTATTGTTGCGCACTTTTCATATGCGCTACGGTTTCCACAACATTGGCATCCGCTTTTAAAGAGCTTTCCATTACATCGCCGGCATAACCGGTAACGCCAAAGCCAAGAATATTTAATGTTGCTTGTTGCGTATCTGCCCAGGATTTTAATTGCAAAAACATTTGTTTCATATCTTCCAGCGGGTTGCCTTTGGATAGTTGATACACTTTTTGCAAAATATCGCCGTACTCGTTGACTAATACACACTTGCTCGATGTGGAGCCACCGTCGAGACCAATGTAGCCTTCAATGATTGAATGGGGTGTTAGTGTGATGGGAACAAATTTGGGTTCGCGATAAGTTACTTTAAATTGGCTTGCTTCGTCGGCCGAGATCATTAGGGCGGGCCCGGCGTTGTTGCCAAGTTGTGCTTTGCGCCCTTCTCTAATAAATGTTCGCAAGTCTTCCAAGCCGCTACAACACGCCATATTTTTTTCATGGATACCGAATAAAACTGCGCCGTAAGCGGCGTAATATTCTGAGTTTTCTGGCGAGAAAATTAATTCTTCTAAAGGAATGTCTTTGGGGTAGGCGTAGCCGCGTTCTTCCCAGGTTTGCGGAATGCGGTAACGCCAGCAGTCACGCAAAAATGGTAAATAAGTATTTGGTCCGCCCAGTAAAAGCACTTTATGTTTTAAGGTATTGCCGCGTGTTAATACGGATAAATTTTGCCCCACAATTGCATCTGCTAGCGAACACATAATTTCCGCCGCAGGAATTCCACTTTTAATTAAATTAACAATATCTGTCTCAGCAAATACACCGCACTTAGCCGCAACGTGATGGAGTTTTTCGGGATTGAATATTAATTTTGCAGTTTCTTCTTGCGGCATGCCGACTTTGAGAAAACATTTGTCGATTGTGGCGCCGGTGCCCGAGGCGCATTTATCATTCATGGATGTAGTCGCGCGTTTTTCGCCGGTTTCATCCTGTGTTTTAAACATCACAATTTTGGCGTCTTGTCCGCCTAATTCAATCACGCTGCCTACGTCGGGGTGCATAGCTTCCACTGCCATGGTAACTGCGTTAACTTCTTGAATAAATTTGGCATTAAGGTGTGGGGCTATAGGGCTGGCACCCGAGCCGGTAATAAATATTCGCGTATTATTTAAAACTATTTGCGGCATCTCTGCGCAAACACTTTCAAGCATCTCTAATACTTTTTCAGCTTGTCGCGTTTCATGGCGCTGATAGCGGCTCCATAAAATGTCGTTAGTTATTGCATCCACCGCCACTAGTTTTACCGTGGTGGAGCCAACATCAATACCTAAAATGAAGGAGTGCAAGTTCATCATTGCGTCGCTCTTTTTGTGGATTCGAGACTGATTCTGAGTGGTGTGCCGACACTAACGGAATTTATGCAAGAAACCAAGTGAAACAGTGGGTATAACAATGCGTGACTTATTTGCGGCGGTGGCATTTACTTTTGTCTGACAATGGGTCTTTTTGCCCACTACACTCTAACTGTTGGCTGCTCACAAACTAAATGGGCCGCCAGGGTTGCGGCTTTGTGCAAGCCTGTTATAGTGCGGCAAAAGCTGTTTTGTGAATCAGTTCCAACGGCGCAACATTTTTATAGGGTCTATCTATTTTAAAAGTAGATAGCTATGGATTCCCGTGATAGATAGTGATGGTTTTCGCCCAAATGTGGGTATTATTTTAACGAACGATGCGGGCCAGTTATTGTGGGCGCGACGTGTGGGCGGGCAAGATGCCTGGCAATTTCCGCAGGGCGGGATCAACGAGAACGAGTCTCCCGAGCAGGCGCTGTTTCGCGAATTGCATGAAGAAATTGGCTTGCATCCGAAAGATGTAAAGATTCTTGCGTGCACCCGTGGTTGGCTGCGCTACCGTTTGCCCGACCGTTTAATGCGCCATCATTCTCAACCTTTGTGCATTGGCCAAAAGCAAAAATGGTTTTTGTTGTGCTTGCACAGTGATGATAAAAACATTTCGCTTAATAATGGTGGACGCGCTGAATTTGATGCCTGGCGCTGGGTAAGTTATTGGTACCCTTTAGGCAAGGTAGTATCGTTTAAAAAAGATGTTTATCGTCGTGCCCTTAAAGAGCTTTCGCTAGCCCATGCCATGTTTGAGCTGGAACAGTTAAAGTAGATAACAGAATGATAATTGGATTGTACCCATGCTGAATTCGCTTCGCTCAATCGTTCAAGAAGTAAACTCCGCGCGCGACTTAACGTCGGCGTTGAAGATTATTGTCTCGAGCGTTAAAAGTGCCATGCGTACCCATGTGTGTTCCGTTTATCTAGTCGACCAAACAGGCGATTATGTGCTGATGGCCACCGATGGTCTTAATCTGGATGCGGTGGGTAAAGTGCGCCTGCACCCGGGTGAAGGTCTTGTTGGGCGCGTTGTGGTGCGTGAGGAGCCGATTAATCTCGAGCATGCGGAAGCTCACCCCAGCTATCAATATTTCCCTGAAACGGGAGAAGAGCGTTACCGCTCATTTCTTGGTGTGCCCATTATTCATCACCGTAAAGTGCTTGGCGTGTTGGTGGTACAGCAAGTTGAACAACGCCGTTTTGATGAGGGCGATGAATCATTTCTTGTGACCATGTCTGCGCAATTGGCAGGCGTTATTGCACACGCTGAAGCGACCGGTGGCATTAAGGACATTGGCCAACAAGCTGTTCAAGCGCGTTTTCTCGGTTCACCAGGTTCTTCAGGTGTAGCCATCGGCGAAGCGGTAGTTATTGCTCCTGAAGCTGATTTACGTTCAGTGCCTTTTAAACCTTACGTTGATTTAGAGGTTGAGCTGGCTTTTTTCCAGCGCTGTTTAATGGCAGTGCGCGAGGATATTAAAGCGCTTGGCGCCAAACTTAAAGACCGGTTGAATCGCGAAGAACGCGCACTTTTTGATGCTTATTTGTCGATGCTGGATGATGCCTCCTTGGGTGGTGAAGTTACCGAACGTATTCGCAAAGGTGCCAATGCTCCCTACGCGTGGAGCGAGGTTATTCTTGAGCACGAGTCTACTTTTAACAGCATGGACGACCCTTATTTACGTGAGCGGGCAACTGACTTGCGCGATTTGGGGCGCCGTGTGTTGGCGTACTTGCTTGAGTCCAACAAAAAAGGACGCGTCTACCCTGATAGAGCCATTCTTGTTGGTGAAGAACTTACTGCGACTATGTTGGGCGAAATTCCACCGGAAAAACTGGTTGGTTTGGTTTCGGTAGAAGGTTCCAGCAATTCACATGTGGCAATTTTGGCGCGGGCGATGGGTATTCCCACCGTCATGGGTGTGGTCGATTTGCCTTACTTGCAGTTGGATGGTCGCCCACTCATTGTCGACGGCTACCGTGGCTCAGTGTATTGCGATCCTAACGAACTCGTGGTCAAGCATTACCAAGGTATCGTGCTTGAAGATGTGGCCTTAGTAAAAGGTCTTGAAGCGCTGCGCGATTTGCCCTGCGAAACCACTGACAATTACCGTTTAACGCTGTGGGTCAACACCGGGTTGATGGCTGACGTTGTGCGCTCATTGGAGCGCGGTGCAGAAGGCGTAGGTTTATACCGTACTGAAATCCCTTTTTTAATGCGCGACCGTTTTCCCAGCGAAGAAGAGCAGCGCATTATTTACCGTGAACAACTAGCGGCATTTGCGCCGAATCCGGTAACGATTCGTACGTTGGATATCGGCGGCGATAAAGCCCTACCGTACTTTCCGATTGAAGAGGACAACCCCTTTCTTGGTTGGCGCGGCATTCGCGTTACGCTTGATCACCCCGAGATTTTTCTCGCCCAGGTGCGCGCCATGATTAAGGCCAGCGAAGGTTTGGATAACCTGCGTATCCTCTTGCCAATGATCACCAGTATTCCCGAGTTGGACGCTTCTAAAGCACTTATCAAGCGCGTTTTTAATGAGCTCATCGAGGAAGGCTATAAGGTGTTAATGCCGCCGGTGGGCGTTATGATCGAAGTGCCAGCAGCGGTTTATCAAACTCGCGAGTTGGCGGCACGCTCTGAATTTTTATCGGTAGGTAGTAATGACCTCACCCAGTATTTGCTAGCGGTGGATCGCAACAATGCGCGCGTGGCAGATCTGTACCAAGCGTTTCACCCTGCGGTTTTGCGGGCATTGCAACACATAGTCAATGAAGCTCATGCGGAAGGTGTAAATGTCAGTATTTGCGGTGAATTAGCAGGCGACCCGAGTGCCGCAGTGTTGCTGATGGCGATGGGCTTTGATGTGCTGTCCATGAGTGCTACCAATTTACCTAAAGTTAAATCCGTAATTCGCGGTATCTCATTTGATATGGCCAAAGCGCTCTTGGCTGAGGTAATTGTCATGTCGGATGCTGACCAAATTCGTGAGCGTATAGAACAAGTATTAAGTGAGGCGAATGTAACGCGCTTGATCCGGCCAGTGAGTGCAGGCGATTTTGATGAGTAGCCTGTATGAGTAACTTGTAACGCGTTCTCTGTGGCGAAGGCTCTGTGACGAGTAGTGTGTGAGAACTACCTGTAAATGAACTCCGTGATGAGTGTGATGCGAAGTTTGTGACGATAGACTTCGCTGAATAAATGTTAAGCAGAAATTTCTAATTAAAAAATCCCGTATAAAAAATTCTTATTAACCCTGCATTTAATTTTTATGTGCCCCCTCGATAGGTTTTACTATGTTGGCATTCCCCACGCTTGACCCTGTTGCCGTAGCTATTGGCCCCTTTACTATTTTCGACAAAGTTATCGGCCCCTTAGACGTGCATTGGTATGGGTTGATGTATTTGTTTGCTTTTTTAAGCGCATGGTTAATAGCCCTTCATCGTAGTAAAGCGCCAAACTCTCCCGTTGCCAAGAATGAGGTAGAAAACCTTGTCACCTATGGTGCGTTTGGGGTGATTTTAGGGGCTCGTTTTGGTTATGTTGTATTTTATAATTTCGATCGTTGGATGGCCGACCCACTGTGGTTGTTTCGCGTTTGGGAAGGCGGCATGTCTTTTCATGGTGGTTTGTTAGGCGTGATTGTGGCCATGATTATTTATGCACATCGAATCCGCGCGCCCTTCGTTGCATTAATGGATTTTGTTGCGCCTATGGTACCGCTCGGCTTGGGTTTCGGCCGTCTGGGTAATTTTATTGGGCAAGAATTATGGGGCCGAGTAACCGATGTGCCCTGGGCAATTGTCTTCCCGAAGGCGGGTGACCCAGCCGGTGTTGGGCGTCACCCATCGCAACTTTATCAAGCAACATTGGAAGGGTTGGTATTGTTTGTTGTGCTGTTTTGGTTTTCCGCTAAACCGCGGCCGCGCGGCGCTGTGTGCGGATTATTTCTGTTGTTGTATTCCGTCTTTCGGTCAATAGTCGAAATTTTCCGGCAGCCTGATGCCGATATTGGCTTTGACCTTTTCGGTTTTATTACTCGCGGTCAACTGCTGTCATTCCCTATGTTTATTCTCGGGGCTGGCCTGTTAATTAATGCGTATTATTTTAATAAGAAAGTAGCTGTTGATAAGAAAGTAACTCTTGATAAGAAAGTAATTGCTGATAAAAAGCGGCGGAAATAACAGCTGAAATAGCAATACATTAAGGACGTTGTTTACCAATTTGTGGCGAGTCCGGCTGGTTTTTTTCTTCATTGAAAATTTCTTTGCTAATAATTCCTTGTTGGGCGCGCGCATCTTCCGTTACAAAAACGGCGTAATCAGCGGGTTGAATGCGTGAGCCAAAATGACGCGCATAAACCTGCGTAAACTCTGCGCCAACAAAAATAATTTGTGCTGAATAGTAAATCCATACAAGCAGAACAACTAAAGACCCGGCAGCGCCGTATGCTGAGCTAAAAGTACTTCTTCCCAAGTAAAGACCAATCAAATATTTTCCTATTGTAAAAAATAAAGCGGTCATCATTGCTCCAATGATGACATCACCCCATGCAATTTTTACATCTGGTAAATATTTAAAAATTAATGTGAAAAGTAAAGTAATAACGCTAAAGGAAATGGCGAGGTTAATTATTGATAAAAGAAACCCCATGTCTGGCGCCAGGCTACCGATAAAATCATTCACGAACGCAAGGGCTGCGCTAATTGCCAGCGATACTAGTAAAAGAAACGCAATTCCCAGTACCATACCAAAAGATAAAAAACGCTGAAAAATAAATGTTTTTACATTTCTTTCTGGTTTGGGGGCAACTTCCCATATGGTATTTAGCGCATCCTGAAGTTGTACAAATACACCCACAGCACCAAATGCCAACACTAGAACACCAACGGCAGAAGCAATGATACTAGTGCTTTGGTTAGGTTTACTGGCAACGGTGATAACTGTATCAATAACTGCGGCGCCATCGGCTCCTACTAATTGTTGCAATTGTCCAACGAGTTGACCGCGCGCGACATCTCCCCCTATTACAGCGCCTGCAATTGCAATCACTATAATTAATAAAGGTGCTAAAGAAAATATTGTGTAGTACGCGAGTGCTGCAGCTAATCGTGAAACTTTATCTTCTTCCCAGCCCTCGTAAGTTTCATTCAATAATTGGAAAACAATTTTTAAACGCATAGTGCCACTTGCCGCACTGATTGTTCGCGATTTTCCCACCGAGATGGAAAAGGTCGCAAAAGTGATTCTTTGCCCACTCCTAGTTCGAGGCTGTATCGATTAAAACATAATTGATCACAATGAAGACGCATCAACGCGCCCTCGGCAATAAATCGTGCGCACTCAGGGTTTGCGGTAACGAGAGGATGAATTACTTCACGAATCCAGCTACGCATGTGCGCAACATTCAGTGCTGTATTTAAATCAAAAAAAGAGCGTATCCACGGGCTTAAACCTAATCGCTGCATGCCGAGTGATACTTTCGCCGTTCTTTGTGATGCGGTTAGCTCTGCTGCACCCAATGCGCCCAAAGAATGGTAGGCGTAGCGGCGTGTTGTGGCTAAGGCAAGCATCGTATTACTGCGGGCAAGCGATTCAGAAACAGTAGTGTCGATTGAAGGTTGTAAACTCAAACCCTCGATCATGCGGCTTAACAGCACATTATTTGTTGCACCTACCTTACCGCGTCCCATTTCATCCCAATAGTTTCGTGCGCATTCAAGTTTTGCTTGTTCGGGGAGTCCAAGTTGAGTGCAGCCTATTAAGTCTTCAAACCCGGTCTCCACAATAATTTCTTGCGTTAGAAACCATTTCATTTGTGTTAGTGTGGCGTCATTTGCGAGCCAATCAAAAACTGGGTGATGATTACTTGGCCCAAATTCCGCGAGAGATTCAAACCATCTTACAAAGTGATCTGGGCTACTGATGTGTTGTGGCACCATCGCAGCAATTGAAGTGCGTAGCGCTTCCAGGTAACGTCCTTCAATCATCCGATACTCCAGTGCCGTGAGTTCATCGTTTTCCCAAGTTGATGAGGGAGAACCGAGTTCTTTACGAGAGGCATTGTATTTTGCAAGATGTACATGAAATGCATGTGCGTCTAGTTCATGGCTAAAAATTTGCATAGAATAATCCAACGATAGTTAGTGGCTTTGCTGCGCTATTCAGCGATGGTAAATTTAAGTGTGCTAGATTTAACGGTCGAATTCGTACCAAATTTCGGTATTAGATGTTCATACTAAGTATTCAACAGTCCTAAACGTTATAGGTAGCGAAAGTAAATGACTTTTAATTTGCTGCAGAATTCCATAAAAAATGTGTCGCTTCTGTTCGTTAATACACATAAATAAATTTAAAAAAAAGTGCATACTTGGAAAAGTCACGTTGAGGTTGAGTTGAAATATTTGTTTATTCGGTTCAGTTTCAGTGCTATGGCTAGCGATAAATAAAATATTTAACCGGTTAAATGCATCACAGCGACAATTTTAGAAAATTTATATTACATTCTTCATAGCGAATGAAATGATTTTTTGGCATATCATTCCTCCCAGTAAACATTCCAAGCTGGTTTTGTATTGGGGTAATATTTTACCTGAGGTCACTTTATGACATTCAAATCCACGTCTCCACTTATCTTGGTGGTAAGCGAGAATGATGATGCGCGTGCTAAAAATCTAAACCTATTAAGTTCCGCAGGCTTAAATGTTATAGCCGCGTCTAATGGCGCTGATGCGTTGAATAAAGCCCAAAGTGAACATCCAGATTTAATTTTATTGGATGGTGAATTGGCTGACATGGATAGTTCAGATTTATGCTTTAAGTTAAAAAATAACGTAGATATGCAGGGCATTTTAATACTGCAAATTTTCGCGGCTGACGATAGAAATACGAGCATAATTGATAAGAATGACGGCAACGCGGATAATTATTTATTTCAGCCAGTTGTTGCTGAAGAACTCATTGCTAATATCAGGGCGCTCCTGCGGCTTGGTGTGGTGGAGCGCGAACTTCGCGAAGCGGACCAGCGCCAGGATAAATTTCTAATGGCTTTAGCGCATGAATTGCGCAACCCCTTGGCACCTATTTTAAATTCAGTTGAATTGCTTGGCAGATTGGATGCAGATACAACAACCCAAAAGCAAGCGCTAGTGACTATCAAGCGTCAGGTGCATTATGTTGTCAATATTTTGGATGACTTGTTGGATGTGTCGCAAATTTCGCAAGGTAAAACCTGGTGTGATTGGGGGCCGGTAGATTTAAATATATTTATCAATAATGCTGTTGAAGTAGCGACCCCAGTTATGGTTGAAACTGGGCATACACTTTCTATGAGCTTACCAAAACGAAACGTATGGATTCATGGCGACCAGATTCGGCTTTCGCAAATCATTACTAATTTGTTATTGAATGTTGTTAAGCTTACCAAGCCGGGTAGTGAACTTAGTCTTGTCGCTAATGTTATTGATCAACAAGTACAAATACGTTTAACCGATAAGCGTAGTGCAATGTTTTTTGAAGCTGTTGAAGAGAGCAAGCTAACCATTAATCAAGGGCAATTTGGCATAGGTGTAGCATTAGTGCGTACATTGGTAGAGTTACATGGTGGCTATTTGCGGGTATATAACGCAACGCCTGAACGGGGCAACACCTATGAAATTATGTTGCCCGTTGATGCATCTGCTAGTGCCCATTTTTCAGCAACACCTCATGGCCAAAAAAATATTCTCGTTGTCGATGATAACGCCGATGTTGCTGACACTTTAGCGCAATGGTTGAAGCTCGCCGGGCACCTAGTACAAACTGCTTACACTGGAGCGGATGCGATTAAATCAGCTGCTGAATTTGCGCCGGAAATCGTGCTCCTCGATATTAGCTTGCCAGATTTAAATGGTTTCGAAGTTGCAAAAAGATTGCGTGAGTTACCAAATCTGACAAATTTATTTGTAGTGGCTGTTACAGGCTACGGTCACGAGTCCGCGAAAAAAACCTATTTGGAACGAGGCTTTGACGAACATTTTATAAAACCTATGGGCGTAGGTAAGCTGCAATCAATTGGCATCAGCATGTAATTAACAAAAGTATGTGATTTTCGACAGCTTGTGATAACGAATGTATGCGATTAACAACAACGAGCGATTACCAAGATTTTTTCCACACGTTATAACTAGCTAATGCCTAAGTATAAAAAAACCTTCAGATTTTTAATCTGAAGGTTTTTTTGTTGAACAACTTTTGATACGATTAATTTTTGTACTATTAATTTTGGTGTTATTAAATTGCCATAGCGAAAATGTTAAAGCTTGATATTAAAACGTCAAGCCTTGTGCAGCTACACTTTTGACACCGCGCACATTTTCAGTCATTTCAACTGCCAGAGCACGCTCGGCACCGCTACTAAGCTTACCTTTCAGAGTTACAACACCAGCGTTGGTAGAAACATCAATATTTGAACCACTCACATTTGTTGAGTAGAAAAAGTTGGATTTCACTTTAGTGGTAATCCAGGCATCCGCAATGTTTTTGCCAGTTTCATTGGCGGTATTTTTGGCGCTGTCGGCTGGGCCCATTTTGTCATCAATAGTTAATGAATTTTTAACAGCGACTACTCCGCGGGTATTGGCGGCTAAACGTCCGGCCAACTCTTTTGCTGCCACAGAATTTACACT
>JANPKH010000084.1:0-18575 GCA_031425935.1 Gammaproteobacteria bacterium
CGGTACGAATTGTACTAAAAATATAATTGCGACGAACCATTTTCTCGGGTCCAAAATCACGTGTTCCTCTTACAATACTTGGTTTACTCATGTTATCTATTATTCAAGATTATTTTTACAAAGACACTCTTTTGCAACGAATAGCCAACCAACCTTGCGAAAGCCCCGCTTCACCAGCACTACTATCAACCATAATAGATACCGAACATTGGAGCCTTATCGCCGTCCTCTTAGAGTTTTGGAAATTTCCGCCCACCATTGTAGAGGTGTTTAAAGAAAATAATTCCCCTCAAGCTCAGCAGTATCATGATCGAATTATAGAATGCACATCATTTATAAAAAAGATAAAGAATACCGAAATTTCATCCATACACATTGAATCTGACAATATTGTTGAAAAGCAACTAATAACATTGCTACAAGCTAGCGACCTTCTTTATGTAGAACTAGAAGCTTTACTTTTTCATTAGCTAGAAAATATTAACGCGGTAACACGGCAAACGAAAGGCATACGACATGAGTCAAGAAGTCATTAACAGCATAAACAATAGCATGAACAATGCAGAAAAACCTGACGCGATTGGGGCCATTCTCTTCGTGGACGATGAAGAAAATGTTCTCACATCGCTACGTCGGTTAATGCGTAAACATCCTGTTAACTGCTACTTTGCCACTAGTGCTCACGCCGGCCTTGAACTATTGGACAAGCAACATATCGATGTCATTATTTCTGATATGCGTATGCCCATCATGGATGGCGCTGAATTTCTTGCAAAATGCTATGAAAAATGGCCACACGCCATACGTATTTTATTGACGGGACATTCGGATATAACTGCCACTATAAAAGCTTTAAATAAAGGAGGTATT
Source organism: Gammaproteobacteria bacterium (assembly GCA_031425935.1). Taxonomy (GTDB): domain Bacteria; phylum Pseudomonadota; class Gammaproteobacteria; order Pseudomonadales; family Cellvibrionaceae; genus Cellvibrio. The sequence goes on from JANPKH010000084.1 coordinate 871, forward strand.
TACCGCTATTTAAACAAACCCTGGGATGACGAAGAATTAGTTGAAGCCATCATGCGCGGCTTACAGATTACTCAGCTTGAAAAAGAAAAAGTTGAACTATTAAAGCTTACACAGGAGCAAAACGAAAAATTATCAAAATTTAATGAGGAATTAGAATACAGAGTAAAAGCAAGGACAGAAGAAATAACACAAACAGCAGACATGCTTGATTTAGTATATCAACAACTAAAAGACAGCTATGGAAATTTTGTAAAGTTATTCTCCTCCGTTATTGCAAACCGCAAATATCTAGATAAAACTCAAACAAAACGCGTTGCCGAACTCGCAAAAAAATTAGCAACGTCATTAAAGTTGTCCGATGAGGAAGTTAATCAAATTTATTTCGCAGGACTTCTAATTGATTTAGGAAAATTGAATTTCGCCGACGACATATTGAAAATACCTGAAGAGCAACTTACGCCAGAGCAGCAAAAAACAATAGCGCAACATACCTTGCTGGCCGAAGTAACCTTGTCAGCAATGCCTGAACTGGAAATCACCGGAAAAATTATACGCGATCACATGGAAGCCATTGATGGGTCAGGCTTTCCGAGGCAATTAAAAGGCAACTCGATTAGCAGGGGCTCACGCATACTACGTGTTGCGCGAGATTTTGTCGGCCTTCAATCAGGCCTAATGAAGGAGGTATGCATTGATTCAGTTAATGCATTCAACACCATAAAATCGCAAGCAGGTAAAATATATGATCCTTTTGTCGTAAAAGCCCTTGAACCATTAAGCATTGAATTTGATCTTGGAGAAGCCTCTCCACAAGAAGTAAAAATGGAGCCACAAAATCTCGTTAGTGGGTTAGTAGTATCGCGCGATATTTATAATACTACTGGAATATTAATGATTTCGAAAAACTTTCGCTTAACAAATAGCATTATTGAAAAATTAATATCAATTAATGCTATACACGATAACACCTTAAAAGTGTTTGTCTATAAAGAGGAGTAAACGAAATAATGACTACAATAGCGTTCGTAGATGACGAACTGAATGTGCTTAACGCCATTACTCGCATGCTACGTAAGAGCGGTTGGGAACTCCTAGTTTTCACTTCACCAGAAGAAGCAATTAAAGAATTAAAATCTATTAAAAATTTAAACATTGTTGTTTCGGATTACCGGATGCCAGGAATGGATGGTGTTAACTTATTAAACTCAATAAAAATATTTCACCCAAAAGCATTACGTATAATATTGAGTGGCCATGCCGACTTACAAACGGTTTTACATGCTGTTAACCAGGCAGAAATTTATAGATTCATTACTAAACCATGGGTAGATGAAGAGCTATTAGTCACGCTGCAAAAAGCCGTGGAGCACCAATCACTTTTGGATGCAAACATGAAACTATCGCAGATGGTGCGCCAACAACAAAATAAAATTCAATACCAACTCACAGAATTAAAGCGACTTGAGGTAGACAGTCCTGGCATAACCCATGTCGATTTAACTGAGGATGGCTGTATCGATTTATCCAACGATTTCTCTCAGCTAGATGAAAGCCATGACTAAAAGCACGCCAGCATATTCCGAGCAAGACTATATGAAAAAATTTGAGAATCCGCTGCTAAGGCGTCAAATTCTTAAACATTTAGCACCTCACCTTAAAAATATGGAAGGCTTAGACGAGCTTTTAAAAGCGGTAGACTCAACCTATCAAATCGCAGAAAGAGATCGAGCCTTAATAAACCATTCTTTGATTGCCGTATCAGAAGAATTAACCAACCGCAACACGGTGCTTTTAAAAGAAAAAGAAGAACAAAAAATATTAATTAGCAAACTAGAAGAAGCTCACAACCAGCTTTTACAATCAGAAAAGATGGCATCAATCGGGCAGCTTGCTGCAGGTGTTGCACACGAAATAAACAACCCTATTGGCTATGTCTCATCTAACATCACTACATTGCGAAATTATATAGATGATTTATTTATATTAATTACCGACTACACCGCGCTAGAACATGAATTTCCCGTAACTACTGCCCATCACTTTAGAAACTTAAGAGAAAAGCTGGATATTGAATATTTAAAACAAGATATCAAAGCTATATTTTCAGAATCCACCGAAGGAATAGTAAAAGTTAAAAAGATCGTTCAGGATTTAAAAGATTTTTCTCGCATAGATGGTAGCGATAACTGGACACAATCTGACATTCATCAAGGTATAGATTCCGCACTTAATATTGCAGCGAATGAAATCAAGTACAGTGCGCAAGTGATAAAGGAATACGGGGATATAGACTATGTGGAATGTATATTGTCGCAATTAAATCAAGTGTTTCTCAACCTAATTATTAACGCTACGCACGCTTTTGAGAAAAACAAAACTGGCAATATTTTTATAAAAACTGCGCAAATAGGCCAGACCGTCTATATTGAAATAAAAGACAACGGCTGCGGAATTCCTCCAGAAAACCTTACTAAAATATTCGACCCATTTTTTACCACCAAGCCAGTAGGTGTAGGTACCGGGCTGGGGCTATCTATTTCTTATGGGATTATTAAAAAACATGGCGGAAACATAACAGTTACTAGTACCCCAAAAGAAGGAACATGTTTCAAAATTGAGCTACCCATTCACCATGAAAAAGTAGATTAGAAATAAAGGTACACATTAGTTTTGGAGTTAAGGCACATGCGATCGGGCATAGGACAGCGGCTAAATATTACAATAGTTCTCGTTTTCATTTTTTTCTGCCTTATTTTCATGGCTATCAATATAGTTTATTTCCTACAAATCTCAAAGCAGTCATTTGAGGAAAAAATTAATCAAATTGCCGATTTTTCTGCCGAAAGCAACTCAGAAAACATATGGAACTTTGATACTGAAAACATAAATAAATTTAGCAAAAGTTTATTTAATGATCAGAGCCTTGTGGGAATAATATACGAATCCTCTAATTATAATGAAATAGAAAAACCGATTTTTTATGGGTCAATTTATGGAAAAATCATAAATTCCGAATCAGCCAAGATAAATGCGATTGCGCCTAGTAAAAGTACATATTCTCACTACATCGAACGAAAAATAAAGCATAACGGCGCCAGCATTGGAAAAGTGTATCTCTATTTTTCTGATGAATACATTTACTTAAATGCGATTAGCCACAGCTGGGTATTTATTTTAGGTCTAATAATTTTTGTAGCACTATACTCTGTGACCATTTACTTACTCATAAAGGTTCAACTACTAATCCCTCTAAAAAGCATTCACAAATTAGCACTGGGCGTTAGCGGATTTACATTTTATCTCAATCAAAGCGTATCACAAGAGCGCTGGGAAAATGTTCAACAACTACTATCTGCTGAAAAAATTAATCAAAAAAATCTTGTAATAAAAAAACGTAATGATGAACTCGGCGATTTTATGGAGACTTTTTATAGCGTATTAGCTGGGTTCGAACTTGTTGTGAGTGAACTATCACAATATTCAGGTCAATTACAAACCATGAACGAATATCTTGAGGCGAGAATTATCACCAGAACCGCAGAGCTGGAAGATTCGCATAAAAAAGTATCTGAGTCGCTTCACGTATTACAGCAAACCAAGAGCCAACTCGCGCAACAAGAAAAATTGGCGTCCATTGGCCAATTGGCGGCGGGAGTGGCGCACGAAATAAATAATCCTATCGGTTACGTGGGCAGCAACTTAAACCGTTTGGCAGACTACTTTGAAGACATTAAGTTTTTATTGAACGCAGTGGAAAACATGGCCTCACTTGTACCAGAAGAAGCCGCATCCCGCATTAATTCGGAACTTGCCAAAATTAAGAAAAAAATCGACTACGAGTTTTTGATGGAAGACGTAAGCTCAGTAATATCCGAAAGTCAGGAGGGGGTTAATCGAATTAACGATATTGTGAAAAGTCTTAAAGACTTCTCTCACAATACGGACGAACAAAATTTCTCAGATATAGATATTAACGCGGCGATTACAACAACCTTAAAAGTTATTAATAATGAATTAAAATACACTTGTGATGTTACTTTAGATTTTCAGCTCACAAGACTCATTCCAGCGAATATCGGGCAAATACATCAGGTTATTTCCAATCTTATCGTGAATGCTTCACACGCTGTAAAAGCGACTAACGTTCGCGGCCAAATAACAATACGTACATACGGCGATGACAATTTTGCGTACGTGAAAATCACCGATACCGGTGGCGGAATACCGGAAGAAATACATTCAAAAATATTTGATCCATTTTTTTCCACTAAACCTATTGGCCAAGGCACCGGCCTTGGTTTGAATATTTGTTACGATATCATTGTTAATAAGCATCGTGGTGAGCTTAGCTTTACAAGTGAAGAAAATCTTGGCACAACCTTTACCATTAAATTGCCTTTAACAAATACGCAAACAGCATTATGAAAAAATATCATTTTTATTTAAAATTATTATTATTGAAAAATATCAATACATATAACTATTTTTTTAACGCCGGTATATCACTACTTCTAATGTTCTTATGTTCAAACGCACAGGCAGAGTTTGTTATTTCAATGCGTTCGCCGGAAACTGATTATGATAAGCGGGAGTCATATAACATTGAATTAATTACGCTCGCCCTTGAAAAAACAAAACCAGAGTATGGTGACTACACAATACTGCGCATTCCGCCCATGAATATCGCAAGATCTATCTACTCGATAGAAACTGACGCATATAGAAATTTATTAGTAGAGTTAAGCTTTGACGAAGAATTGGAGCAGGATAAGAACCTTACTCATATTAACTTTCCCATTTATCTAGGTATAGTTGGCTATCGCATTTGCTTCGTAAGCCCTAATATTGTCGAGCCTCTTAAATCAATTAATAGTGTTACAGATTTGAAAAGGTTCTCTATCGGACAGGGATTTTCATGGGCAGACACAAAAATTCTTCGCCATAACGGATTTCATGTTATTGAAATAAGTAATTACGAAAGCCTTTTCAAAATGATCATTTCTGGAAGAATAGATTTATTTTGTCGCGGGGTGAATGAATTTTTAAATGAGTATGAATCAAAAAAACATATGGGGAATTTACACCATGATCAATCTTTTGCAATTCACTATTCCCTGCCCCGATTTTACTACTTAAACAAAAAAAATATAGCAGCTAAAGAGAGGATCGAAAAAGGTCTAATAGCTGCTTATGAAGATGGATCACTGCTAAAAACATGGAAGAAACATTTCCTCCCGGGAATTGAGCATGCAAATCTTAAGAAACGAAAAATCTACACCATTGACAATCCGCTAATTAAATCTCTACCTAAAGACTACAATAAATATTTTTTTGATCCACTTAAAAATTAATATGGCTGGCGGAAACCGCCACGCCATATTATGCTCCTTAAACCGCGATATCACCCAGATTACCCTTTGCTTCTAACCAATTTTTTCTATCGCCGGCACGTTTTTTATTTAGCAGCATATCCATGATTTGCATAGTATCGTCTTCCGCATCAATGGTGAGCTGTACCAAACGGCGAGTGTCACGTGCCATTGTAGTTTCCCGCAGTTGAAGCGGGTTCATTTCACCCAAACCTTTGAAACGCTGAACATTTACTTTTCCTTTTTTATTCTCAGCAATAATCCGATTGAGTACACCTTGCTTTTCGCTTTCATCAAGCGCGTAGTAAACATCTTTGCCAATATCGATGCGATATAACGGCGGCATAGCAACATAAATATAGCCACTACGCACTAATACAGGAAAATGCCTAACAAATAATGCACATAATAATGTTGCAATGTGTAACCCGTCAGAATCAGCATCCGCGAGAATGCAAATTTTGTGGTAACGCAATTCGCTCAGATCTTCACTACCAGGATCCATGCCTATCGCGACTGAAATATCATGCACTTCCTGGCTCGCTAGAATTTCTGAAGAATCGACTTCCCACGTGTTTAAAATTTTTCCACGCAGTGGCATGATCGCTTGAAATTCGCGATCCCTCGCTTGCTTCGCAGAGCCACCAGCAGAATCACCTTCTACTAAAAATAACTCGCTGAGCGCGGGTTCACCGCTTGAGCAATCTGCTAACTTTCCGGGTAAAGCGGGGCCTTGCGTTATTTTTTTACGAGCAACTTTTTTGCTGGAACGCACGCGCTTTTGCGCGTTGTTAATACAGAAATCAGCAATTTTGTCACCATCTTCCGTATGTTGATTTAGCCAAAGCGCGAATGCATCTTTCGCGACACCTGAAATAAAGGGTGCAGCTTCGCGCGATGTTAAACGCTCTTTAGTTTGACCAGAAAATTGCGGGTCCGATAATTTATAAGAAATTACAAAGCAGCAACTATTCCATAAATCTTCAGGCGCAAGCTTTATACCGCGCGGAATTAAATTACGAAACTCACAATAGTCGCGAATCGCATCGAGTAAACCTGTGCGGAAACCATTGACGTGGGTGCCGCCCTGCGCAGTAGGAATTAAATTAACGTAACTTTCTTGTATTAATTCACCGCCTTCTGGCAACCATTGCACAGCCCAATTTACTGCTGCGGTAGTCGCGCTAAAATCACCAATAAAAGGCTGCGTGGGCAAAGTTTCCCAACCTTGAGTTGCCCCAGCCAAATAATCCTTTAAGCCATCCTCGTAAAACCACTCATCTTTTTCACCAGTTTGTTCGTCAAGAAAAGTGACATGCAAACCCGAACACAAAACTGCTTTTGCACGCAATATATGCCGCAGGCGACTTACAGAAAATTTTGGCGAATCAAAATATATTGGATTGGGTAAAAACTTTACACTAGTTCCAGTTTGCCGCTTGGGGCAAGTGTCAATAATTTCTAAATCGCTCGCTTTATCGCCGTTGGCAAAACCCATGCGATATACATTGCCATCACGCTTAATAATGACTTCTAATTTATCAGAAAGGGCATTCACTACCGACACACCAACACCGTGTAAACCGCCAGAAAACTGATAATTTTTATTTGAAAATTTTCCACCCGCATGCAGTGTACAAAGAATAACTTCCACGCCTGGCTTACCTTGCTCAGGGTGAATATCTACTGGCATACCACGCCCGTCATCGATGACGGTGACCGATTGATCTTTATGTAAAATAACCTCAATGGTTTTAGCGTGACCGGCGAGTGCTTCATCTACCGAGTTGTCGATAATTTCTTGCGCAAGGTGATTAGGTCGTGTGGTTTCGGTGTACATTCCCGGACGTTTTTTTACCGGATCTAAACCGGTGAGTACTTCAATATCTTCTGCGGAATAATTTGCCATAAATAATTTTTCTAATATAAGTGTTGAGTTACTAACGAGACACAAATAAAGAATACTGTTTGATTCAAAACCGTATGAGACATGGACGACCTACATGGATGTAGGAAGTTTCCCGAAGCGACTGGATCGCGAAGGGATGCCGATTCGAGCCTACACGGATGTATTTACGGCGAGTTTTGAATTGAACAGTATTCTTTGCTAAGAATTCACTAGTATCATTAAAACGAAAACATTAATTAACATTTTCAACTAAAAAATTTAAACCACTACCTAAATATCTTTCGAAACCCTGAAATGCGTGATCGCCACCCTCTTCCACCGTTTGCTTACATCCAGCAAATTTTTGCACAGCTTGGCGGTAGTCAAGTGTTTCATCCCCCGTTTGCACCAGCAACCAATAATTACTAAACCGAGATGGTTTAATATCTGCCAAGTTTATTTCATCGATGTGCTGCGTCGTTAAACGATAGACATCATTACTGTGATAACTCTTAAGATCAACATTTATATAGTCAGGCATAAACGCACTAGGATGCACTGACGGGTTGATTAACAGCGCTCGCAGATTATATTTTTCAACTAACCATGTCGCCCAAAAGCCGCCGAGCGAACTGCCGATTAAATAAACCGGCAGTGGTAATAACGATTCGACCAATTGTTCAAGTTCTAAACGAGTTTGCTCAGGATAGGGGGTTAGCTGAGGGCAATAGTAGGTAATTTCGGGGTGGTGCGCTGCTAGCCACATTTGTGTTTGCCGGGCTTTATATGACAGTGGTGAACTGAGAAACCCGTGAATATAAATAAGTGCAGACATAAATCTAATTAGCAACGTTGGAATAAGTTATTTGTGGGAGAAAATAGTATTTCAACAGACGCTTAATAGCCAGCCGATTTATAATCAATCACATATTCTTTGCCAGTAACGCGCTCTATGCCGGTAGTGAAACTACCATCATCATGCAGATCATACCAACGGTAGCCAGGCATTAGCGTGTCTACCGTAAAATCATTGCACTTCGGTTTAAATTGCACACAAGTAGAAGGAGTAGCGATCAAGGCTACTTGATTACGCTGGCCATAGAATTCTTGATGCACATGTCCCCAAGCCACGGCCTTAACCTGAGGGTGTTGGTCGAGTACGGCAAAAAAAGCATCCGCATTACGCAGAATATATTGATCAATCCACTCACTGCCGATTAATACTGGCTGATGGTGCAACATGACGATAATAAATTTAGTAGGATTATCGATAAGTATTTGGCTTAAAAAATCTAATTCGCTCGAAGAGAAATTACCGTGAACCTTCTTAGGCACAACAGAATCCAGCAATACAATTAACCAATTACCTTGCACTATTGTGCGAGCTTCCGGCGGGTTAGGAATATCCAAAGCCGCCATCATAGGTACGGAGTCATGGTTACCCGGTAACCAAGCTAATGGCTCAGAAAAATACTGACGAATAATGGAGATAAAACGACGATAACAGGTGTCATGGCCAGCACTAGCAATATCACCGGTACACACCAAATAGTTGAAAGCAGACTCTTTTTCCGCAATGAGTGCCAACACATCGTGCAAGCTTTGATCAGTATTTAAGCCCAAAAGAGATTCACTGCTCAGTGCGCCAAGGTGGCAATCACTAATTTGGATGAGTCGTTTAGGTTTACTCATTGCATTTTTAAAAACAGCGTCCAAAGCGCGTTAACGCAAACATATTATGTTTGTTGAAAAGAGGGTTTGTTCATTAACAACGATATACGGTAAATAGACTTTCTTCCACCCTCCAGGGTATCTAAATCAATCTTTTATAACAATTTTATGGGTAAAAATGCCAAAACTGTGAAGCAGAAATGTATTGTTCAAATAGGAAGGGCTTATCCAGCCGGATAAAAAGAAAAGATGATGGGATAAACAGCAGCCTTTTAATCCCAACAACTAGCGAGAAGTTGTTATTAATTCTACATCCCCCAATAGGTACCTTGGGTCAATGTAGAATTAATAAATCCGCTGGTGTCTTATCAAATAGACAACGCAAATCTAGCACAGGATAAAGGTTATCCTGATCTTTAAAAGCGGCATGGGAGAGTAAGCGCCAAGCTGTTTGCAATTCTGTGACAGGAACACTTTGCTGAGGCTTTACTGACATTAACTTAGGCACTCCTTGTAAAAAAATTGCACCAAAATGAATTTCTCCCTGCGCATTTTCATAGGCGATAATCGCTACCATTTGCTCGCCTTCAGCCATTGGAATACGGCGGCGCTCAGCCAAACTGTATAAATCTAACGTCGGAATAAAATGATCGCGCCACTGAAACCCCTTCTCACAATAAGCTGGCAAACCTGGTAGCGATATGGTCGTTTTAATGTATTCAATATATTTTAATTCGTACTGGCCAATTGCTACCGAAGCACCGTGCCCTATAGGCAACACCCATGCACCTAGCTCGGTCGTCTTTGCAGATACATTCGCATGTTGAATTTCGTTCGTCATTATCCCGCCCCTAATAATGCAGATACTGAACCAGGCTGCGAGATTAGTTTAGCGCCACGCAAACGTAACAATGCGACTAAAGCAGCTCCCGAACTTAAACCTACCGCGCGATTATCTATAATTGTAAACTCGGTAAAGGGCTGCTTTCGGCTACGCATACTAGGAGGTACAGCATGTAAGGTTAACGCAGCTGCATGTTGCTTGGTTAGCTCATGGCAACAAATTCCAAATAAAATATTTTGCGTATTAAATAGCACAATAGTGCTGTGCTCTACGTTCATTGATGACTGCAACTGCAAAGATTTATTAAAACAAAAAATGGAATAGTATTGTTGTTCAAACTCTACGTACCCACAGTCAAACGAAGACCGAGGCTGGGCAACAAGTTGTTGCGCAGAAGTTAGTGAAACAACTTCATCACTGGCTAGCAAGATACTAAACTCACCGCAATTCATTAACACTAATTCGGGCGCGAGTGAACTAGTAGGCGCCAACATGAGTTGCTTTTTATCTGGCATTACATCACCCAATAAAAAATCATTAATAGGATTCATATATGAACTGTTTCCTGTATATGGCGTAGCAATTCTTCTTCAGAAAATGGTTTATTTAAGTAAGCATCAACCCCAGCGGCGCTAGCAAGGCCGCGATGCTTTTCAGTGTTGCGCGACGTAATCATAATTACCGGAATATGTTTAGTATGCGCACTCGCGCGCACGTGTGCAGTAAATTCCAAACCATTCATGCGCGGCATTTCCATATCCACCAATATAATACTAGGCATTTGTTCTGCTAAAATTTCTATGGCTTCAAAACCATCTTTTGCTGTGCGCACATCCATACCAATGTCATTGACAAATTGGGCTAAAGATCGGCGCGTACTGAGCGAGTCATCTATTACCAATGCCATAGGTCTAGCATCATTATTTTGTTGGCTGAGCCGCATAGCGTCAACCATCCATTGATTATTGTGAATACCTGATTGCATTAAGTTCAACGCCAGCTGTTGCACATCCACAACCGGAGCAACTTCACCATCACCTAAAATAGTTGCGCCTATAATGCCTGGAATAATAGGAGTTAATGACGAAAGCGGTTTGATAACTATTTCTCGACTTGCTGAAACACGTTCAACCAATACGCCAACATGTTGGCCAGGCAAACTCTCTATCACTAACAAAGCATTCGCATGAGTAGTATTTATATTAACGGCGTTAGGTAATTGTGCTAATTGAGCAATATGGAAAACTTCAATTTCCTTATTGTTGTACTGATAATATATTTGTTGGCCACGAGTTGTTAAATCCGTCGAGTTTAAATACAACAATTGTTCAACGCCACGGGCCGAAATAGCGAGGCGATGATAACCGCTCATCACTAATAAACCATGCTCGGCGATCATGGTCATAGGCAAGCGAATAGTAAACTCGCAACCTGATGACTGGTGACTATCACTTGTGTTATCGCTAATCGCTGAACGGTTAGCCACACTGATTCTTCCTTTTAATTCAGCGACTCGATCAGCGACCATATCCAAGCCTATACCACGACCGGATGTCTGGCTTACTTGATCACGAGTAGAAAAACCCGCCGTAAAAATCAGTTGTTTTAACCAAAGCTCAATAACTTCTTCGCTAGCATTTACAGGTGCCGTTAATGATAGCTCCATTGCTTTTGCTGCAATGCGGGCGTGATCCAAACCTGATCCATCATCAGCAACCTGAATTAAAACAGATTGACCTTGCGCACGAAAACGTAACTCTACAACGCCCTCTGCCGACTTGCCGTGTGCGAGACGCTCTTCGACTTCTTCAATGCCGTGGTCAACAGCATTGCGCAACAAATGCATCAAAGGATCAATCAATTCATGCAACACACGACTATCAATCATCGTATCGCCACCAATCACTACCAGCCGCGCATTTTTTCTGGTTAACCGACACGCTTGACGTACACAGCGTTGAAATCGTGGCTCCATAGTATTCGCTGGCACCATACGCATTTCCAATAAATGATTTTGGCTTTCGCGATTGGTTACCTGCTGTTCGTAAGTAAGATCTTCAAGCTTGCGCAATTGCCCGTGAGTTTGCTGAATTGCATCACGTGTATCAATGGCGAATTCTTGTAACTGGTGGAAAAAGCTGTGCAACTCGTTATACCGATCTAACTCTAATGGATCTAAACCATCTTCATTTTTTGTGCGCATGCGATTATTAAAAAGCTCTCGCACTTCGATTAAATGACCAAACTCTTCAGTTAAATTAGTAAGCTTATGATGCAGCTGTCCGATGTGAAGCATTTGATGCTGAACATCTTGCACCTGAGTTTGTAAACGATTTGTTGCAATAGCACTTTCACCGGCCAACCGTAACAAATCCTGAGCGGTTTCCTCTTTAACACGCAACTGTGTGGCAATAGCTTCCTGCAAATTGGAAGCCTGGCTCGGAGAAATTGAGGTTTCGGCTGCGGATTCTGTTACTGCGTTAGGTACTACATCAACTACAGTAAAGTTAGAATGAGCAGAAGTTGACTTATGTTCATCGATATTATTTTCAACGAGTATTTTGTCATTTACATCCGGTAAAATTTTATTATCGATTTCACTTGGCAAACCAAATTCATGAATGCTGTGATAGGCGTCCAGCACCTGCTGCATTACTTTCAACTCAAACTCGCCTACAGAATCGCCACTTAATAAATTATCCATCATAGCCGCAAGGGTATCAGCCACATCGATCAATAGGTTTTTTAACTGTAAGGTTATGAGCCCGTTATGCCGCGAAATTTCTTCCAACAAATCTTCACAATAATGCATAAAATTCGCAAGGCCACTAATGCCCACAACGTTAGCGGAACCTTTTATGGTATGTGCGATACGTTGCGCGTTAGCCAGTGCAGATTTATCTTGTGTATTATTAAATTTTTCAATTTGTGCAGCAAAGCTACTTACTTGTAAAGGCAACTCCAACATCAATCCTTCAAACAACTCTGGATTCATATCGTCGCTAAAGCGGAGTGAAAGCAATGCAGCATCGGCGATTAAGGGAAGCCGATTGGCGCTATCATCGGGCGCTAAAATTTCAGAGGTGGAAAGTTTATCGCACAGCGCATGGTGAAGCTCACTTGCTAAGGGCATTGGCCATGCGGTATTCGCTAAAAACTCAATAATGCCGGCGATGGCTGCCGGCGCAATATTTTCTTCGGTTAATTGCTGCAAATAATCTAAAAAACAAAGAGTCCATGAATCGATCAATAATCCCTGTTCATCAGTAATACCTTGTTCATCTGCAGCCAACATTATGAAATTATCGTGCAAGCACTGCCAGGCGTCTACCAAGCCCGCCAAACCCATTAATTCAGCGGCCCCAGAAAAGTTTTCCGACAACCCAGCTAATTCAGTTAAGCGCTCCCCATCGCAACCAAGTTGAGCGCTATTATTCAGTGAATATTCTAACTGTCCTTGTAGTTCGCCAATGAGAAATTCGAGTAGCTCCTGCTGCTCGCGAGATAAAGATTTTTGATTCATGAAGCATTTCTCTGGAGACAGAAAAACTAATCCGCCATTCTAATTTTTAGCGATTCCAGTCGTGCCCCAGCATTAGGCACGAAGCGCTTGATTAACAATCTGCGGCTGATTGACGACTGGCTGTTGCGAAACTGGCTGTTGCGAAACTACGGTTCTTGAATCCAGTAGAAATTCCGGCAACGTAAATATATTAACGCGCTCTACTAGCAATCGAGCACATAATTTTAATTCATCGGTTTGTTCGCGCTGTTCATCCAATTGCTGATGCGTCTTTTCCGTAGATGCTGTAATCATGGTAGCGCGATCGCGCATTCGGTTAGCCATGGTCGCTTGATTAATTGAACTGACTGCAATAGATTTTACATGGTTCACCAATTGCCGAGTGGCTGCTTCTGTTTCATGCATACGTTGACCGGAATCTTCAGCGAGCTTGGTACCTTCTGCCACTTGAGTAATTAATTTATTCATTATGTTAACTGTATCGGATGTTTCGACACGAATATTATTCACCATCGCCGAAATTTCAGAAGTAGCACCACGCGCATTCTCGGCAAGTCGTTGTACCTCTTCCGCTACTACAGCAAAACCTTTACCAGCTTCACCCGCAGAAGCTGCGTGCATACTTGCATTGAGTGCAAGTATGTGAGTACGTTCAGCGATGGTATTAATTAAATTTACGATACTAGTAATTTCTTGTGAACGATCACCCAAACGCTTAATACGTTTTTCAGTTTCTGAAATGGTACCGCGAATGGTTTGAATACCTTCTACCGTTTGAATTACCGACTGTTGCGCTTTTAAAGTGTAGTCGATGGCAGCAGTGGCAATATGGTTTGCGCTGCGCGCTTCTTTTGCAATGTCACTCATCGTTTTAGCTGATTGATCCAATGCACTTACTGTTTCAGCAACTTGTATGCGCTCTTCCTCTGCTACGACTACAATCATCTCCGATTGAGATTGTAAGCGATCTGAAATTGCATTAATTTTTTCAGAAAATTCTTTTACCTGATACAAAGTTCGTGCAGTTTCAGACGTTAATAAATTCACAGCATCAGAAACAATACCCGTTACGTCAGAAGAAACCGGCACTTTAATCGTCAAATCTTTTTTGGCAATCATTGCCAACGCTCGAATCAAACCGATAATGGAAGTATTGAGCGTCTCATTTTCGCGAGATTGTTCAGAAAGCACTTTAATACGCTCATCGAGTAAGCGATTAAATGCACGCCCTAAAGTTCCAAGCTCGTCATCAGCCTTTACCACTACGCGCGCGCTGTCACTCCCGCGATTGAGTTGCGAAATAACAGACTGCATGTGCCACAAGGGAATAACAATACTACGATAAATAAGAAACAATCCCAGCGTTGTGCCAACAGCGGTGAGAAACATAACCAGAGCAAACATAGTTTGCGCAATTTTTAAGTCACCCTCTGCTACTGCAATACGCTTCACAACACTGGCATCGATTACGTTGCGATAATCCTGCAACGTAGTACTAACATTCGTTAGGGATTTACTTATCTCCAACTGTGCGTTTTCTTTGTCGAGTACGTTTTGTGCTGAAACTTTTTGTGCTGCAAATAGCTCAGTAATTTTTACAATATCTTTATCCAACAATTTCATCGAGCTTTTAATTTTGTTTAAGGAATTGATATTTACATAGCGTCGGCTCATTGCCCCAAGCTTTGTTATTGCTTCATTGATTTGCAGCTGACTCGCTTTATAAACCGACAGCTGTTGCTCATCGCCCGAATCAATATATAACGGTGTTGCAATCCGAATTTGAGACCCAGCTCCCAGCGCAGATGTAACTAACTGATCAACTGTTTTTAAATTAGCACTTGCTTCTACAATAATTTTTTCTGATGCGATCTGAGCATAGTACGCCACCCCCATCAGCAAAAAACCCGCAACCAAACCAATCATTAAACTGCTAATTTTGTGAGAGATTTTAATTCCCGATAACTTATTCATTGCCTAACTCCAATTTTTTCACTCATCGCTGTTGAAGGCTTATGTTCTTCTAACAAAGTGTCAGACATAATCATTAAACAACACTTGTTAAATAGCAGCACCTTCACTATTAATTACCTTAACCGCTCCCAAATGCATCTGCCTTTTGTCCTGGGATGCAATTCCTACTAATTGCTGACCAAGGGTTTCGCCACTCAGCAAATGCCACAACTTACTTTCAGAAAAATAAAAATGTTTAACTAACGCTTTCAACGTCATATTTTCTAGCGAGACTTCGTTGCCTACCTGGTCTTGTTCACACAAAGATAGCGAAACAGGTAAAGCATCAATTAATAAACCTATCGCTTTATCTCCCTTACCTATCGAAAAGATAAACTGCTTTTTCGGTAAGGGGCATCCAAATGCTGTATGTAATTGATAAATGGGGGTCAATGCACCGCGAATATTGCTTAACCCAACCAACGCCTCGGGGGAGTTAGGTACAGCGGCAATGGGTGTTTCTATAAATACCGCACAAAAAAAGCTAGCGTGAACCACGAAATTATATTGGCCAATACCAAATGCAAAATATTGCTCCAGCACATACTCTGGAGCAATATTTTCTTTATTGCTAAGAAACTCTTTATCAATTGCCAGGTGTTGTAATTTGCCCAGCGCATTAATAAGATTTAACTCAAGCGCACTTTCATTCATTGAAAAACTCTTTTAACCATCAAGGAAACCTAAAACCCTGTTGCCATATTATTATTTAAATAACATTTATAACGCAGCAATAGTGTCGAGTATTTGGTCCTGAGTGTAAGGCTTACTTATCATTGCCTTTCCACCTTGCAGTTCGCCCCATACACGATCTGCTCGTTGATTTTTACTGGTTACAAACACCACCGGGATACTGGCAAGATCTTTATCGCTGACGATGTTACGGCAGGCTTCAAAACCGTCAACGCCCTCCATCACTACATCCATCAATATGACATCAGGACGATAAGTCTTCGCTTTATCGTAAGCGTCCTGACCATTAGTTGCCGTGATAACTTGATAACCGGCGTCTGAGACAATGTCTTTTAAATTTTTTAAATCTACAGGTGAGTCATCTACTATCATGATGCGATTAGGTTTCATTGGCTTTTCTCCATGCTTTTGTTAAGGTGTTTTTGAGTGATTTCAGTAAATTCATTATGATTAATCGGTTTAGTGAGGTAAGTATCACAGCCGGCAAGAACACCTTTTAATTTATCGAAACTAGAAGATCTACTGGTAAGCATTACCACAGGGGTCTTTTTATTTAACTTTGATCGGCGAATATTTTTACACACACTGTAGCCATCCATACCAGGCATTACTACATCTAAAAATATTACATCATACTGCTCTTCTTCTGCAGCTTTAACAGCTGCCTCTCCATCAGCAACGAGATTTAATTTGGCATCCATAATATCAAATTCAATTTTAAGTTGGCGTCGTACTGCCAAACTATCATCTGCCACCAACACTCGAATTGTTTTTTGAGCGTTCACATCTTGCTGTTTCGCCCGTGTTGTAGCATTGATTGCTTTAATATTTTTTAGAGTAGTTGAGCACGGCTCTAACTCAGAACCAATAGCAAATTCCGGATAGTAATGGAGATGCCTGATAGTGTAGCTATCTAATACCTGCAACATTTTTGCAGGGTTAATCGGCCAGGGTATTGTAAACTCAGACCCCGCTGCAGTGGTTGGAGTTACATTACTAATTTTCAATACAGGCCTGCGCGCTTTTATATCCATAGAGCTTGCAATACCTTGCCAACAGCGAACAGCTGCAGCACTATTTACATTGACAACCTGAATATCGGCAGCCTTAACTTCAGCCAGATCACTCATCGAGCTATTCTCATCGACGGCAATTAGTTTGTAGCAGCGCTGACGATAACGAGTGATATTAAAAATTCTGCTTAAAATTTTAAGATCAGCTTCGTTTACGCCTACTACGGCAACCACAAATATTTTACTGGATTGTTTTACGGAAGAAGCTTGAGCGGCCATGGTATAAAACCCTCGTTATAAAAAGCACAAAAGAAAAATTTCTACTTAGTTGGCAGCTAAGTTATCGATGCATTTACAATTCTTAAAATAATTGGCAAAGAATGCTAAAGTTTTAAGGAGAGTAATTTTCAAAAATAATTTGGCGCATAAAACAACAACAAAAAACGCCGCTCGCCTATTTACTGTTAAGTTAGTTTAGATCAGTGCATGATCTCAGCAACGCTTAATTTACAGGCGCTAGAACGAGTGTCGCATTAAATCAACTTATTCAAAAAAAATTATGCAAATAAATGCGACAACAAATAATGCATCAGACGCCAACTCACAAATTTTAAATTTTATAGTTCTTGAAAATCACATGTATTTCAGCACGTTATGAATTTAACGCCATGTTTTTTTAAATTTTAAATTT
>JANPKH010000085.1:0-3077 GCA_031425935.1 Gammaproteobacteria bacterium
GAGCTGATTAAGCAAATTAAAATACTTATGCAAAACTATAAACAGCAAATGCGTACTCAGTTGCCTAAAATTTACAGCCAGGAATTGCTGAATAATTTATTTAATCACCCTTACACAAAAATTGAATTTGTCATGGCGGACCTTTCTGTGTCACGCCTAACGGCGACTAAGTATTTAGAACAACTTGTGGAACTTGGGTTATTGAAAAAAGAAAAAATTAGCCGTAGCAATTACTACATTAATCAACCTTTACTTACTCTCTTTAGCCGCTCCTAGACCTCTTAATTAGCCATTGCTCCTCTTGGCATCGCGCACCCTGGGTGAAGATACTTGTAACAACATGAGTAACATAAAGTATCAAAAACGGATTAAAAAGAATTTTTTCAGCCGTATGGCGCATTTACAATTGTTTACTCCGCGCTTAGGGCAGTTTTTTTATTGTTTAAACGACTATTTCTAAAATAATGAAAAATAATTGAAATTAGTTGAATCCAAATATAGGTTCCGTTCGTTTATTGGAGTGCAAATCCATTAATCACAAAGGAACCTCCTATGAAACTTAAACATTTATCTCTCATTATCGGTGCTGTATGCACTGGCCTCGTTGCTAGCGGAAGCATGGCTTCCAGCCATCGTGAAGCGCCGAATATCACGCGTATGCCAGCATTGGATTCCACGGATTTCTACGCATTCAACAGTTATGAAACAGGGCGCGGTAGTTACGTTACCCTTATTGCAAACTATATTCCGCTGCAAGATGCTTACGGCGGCCCTAACTATTTCGCGATGGACCCCAATGCGCTTTATAGCATCCACGTGGATAACACCGGTGATGCGGTAGAAGATCTAACTTTTGATTTTCGTTTTAGCCAAGCGCTGCCCAATATGGGAGAAGGCGTGAAATTGACGATTGGTTCGGCGGGAAATACTCGCTCGGTTGCAGTGCCACTGAAAAATGTAGGCGGTATTAGTGCGGGTGATAATTCGTCTGTTAACTTTTTGGAAACTTACAGCGTAAAAGTGCTTGCGGGAACACGTAAAACCGGCACAAGTATGGACGTGAAAAATGCTGCTACTGACAGCACAACTTTTGCCAAGCCGCTCGACTTCATCGGCACCAAAAGTTTTACCTCTGAGGCAAATTACAAGACTTACGCCAATAGCTTTATCTACGAGATTAAAATCCCCAATTGCACCACCAATGGCCGCGTATTTGTTGGCCAACGTAAAGACCCCTTTGTTGTTAATCTCGGTAAAACTTTTGACTTAGTGAACTATGTACCGGTTGAAGGTGCAAGCGCACCAGGTGCTTCTGATACTGCAGGATTCCCCGGCGGTATTACTCAGAACCCCGCTAATGACGATTTGAGAAACAAAAACGTTACTGAAATTGCAATAGAAATTCCAAAAGCATGCTTAACAGGCACTGGTAATGGCAGCATTGGTACTTGGACAACTGCAAGCCTGCCGCAAGCGCGCATTCTTAATCCAAAAGCTTCTTTCAACAAAACTGAAGTCAATGGTGGTGCTTGGACTCAGATATCGCGTTTAGGTAACCCGTTAGTGAATGAGTTGGTGATAGGTTTAAAAGATAAAGACCGTTTCTCTACCGCTATGCCGAAAGATGATGGTCAGTTTGCCGATTATGTAACTCATCCATCACTACCTGAATTATTGAACATTCTGTTCAAAGATGCGGTGAATACTACGCTTGGCACCAGCTTAGCGACGCTTGCGCCTACTAACTTCCCACGCAATGACTTAGTTGCTGCTTTCCTTACGGGTTTTGCCGGTGTTAACCAGTTGGCGACAGTAACCGCTTCTGAAATGCTGCGTTTAAATACTGGCATAGCGGCTACCGCTGTTGAAAGTCAATCCAACTTTGGTGTGGCAGGCAATGATTTGGCTGGCTTCCCTAACGGTCGTCGTCCTGGTGATGACGTAGTGGATATCGCACTGCGCGTTGTTATGGGCCGCTTGTGCCATCCAATCCCGGTTGCAGGTGTCGATACTAACCTAGGCTTATGTGCCCCTGAAGATGCCGATGTTGGTACAGTTGGGTTCACCGATGGCGCACCAGTAAACGCATCGATGATGAATGCTTCTTTCCCTTACCTGGCTGAACCTTTGCCTGGTTCAAAATAAGGAGCCGACCATGAAAAATTATTCATATGCATTAATGCTTTTGAGTTTGTCTGCTCTGCTTACGGCGGGTTGCGGTAGTGACGATAAAAAATCACCGAAGCTAAATACACCGCCAACGGCAACAGAAAAAAGTTTTTCAACGCAGGCAGAAACAATCTATATCGGCACAGTGGTTGGTAATGATGCCGATATGGATGCGCTTACTTATTCGGTGGCAACGCAGCCAACCAACGGCACTTTAACGCTGCAAAGCAACGGTTCATTTACATATCTACCGAACGCTGAAGTCACTGGAACCGACACATTTAAGTTTTTCGTCTCAGATGGCAAAGCCGCTTCAACTGCAGCAACGGTAAGCATAACTATCGATCTTTTGACGGTGTCTTTTGATACCTACAGCCGTGCAGCATTTGCGCAGGTGGAGACAGCTAATGCGTTGCCGTTAAACAGTCGTAGTGTGACGCAAGATGTCACTGACGATACTGCTTACGACGATTTATTAGTTGAGTGATAGTAGCGTCTAAGTAAGATTTTCCTGCCATGGAAGGCAGGAGTTTCGTAGTTATTGTTTTGGTTTGTAATAAAAGTTTGTAGCCAAGAAGAAGTTCATAACAAAAAATAAAATTAGCGGGAAAAATTAGAAAGAAAGATAGATAGTTATTTGATTTTAAGGGCTGAATTTTCAGCGGGTTTTATTTCCAAATTTAGTGCACTCAGTAGTTTACATTTTTGGTACTGGGAGCAAGGAAAATTGTATGTCTAAATTGCTTTCCATATTAGGAATTTTCTCTATTGCTGCAACTGTTTCAGCGACTACCACCGCCGCACCGTACGTGCCCAAAGCTGCTGATGAAATTGTTGCACAGTGGCCTGCACTCAGTGTCGATGCTTCACAAAATCTGCAAACTAAGGATCCTGTTGCTGTTGTTGCT
>JANPKH010000086.1:0-8307 GCA_031425935.1 Gammaproteobacteria bacterium
GTTTGGGTGCTGGCCGCGGCGTTTCGCTCCCTGCGCTGTCCACGGCAAGTGGTGAAGTTAACTATCGCATGGTCGGTGCTTATGCGCGCGTAAGGCGCCAATTTAATACTGAAATCGGCAAGTTTGAAGGTGTACAAGAAGCTACTGCGGAGATTGCGGGTAGCGCCTACATGCTTGAAGCTTTGCGCCAATTGGTGACCAAAGGCCTGGAAACAGGTGCGCCAGCTGTGATGACCGCAATGGCAAAATATCACGCCACAGAAACTATGCGTAAATCGGTAGAGCATTCAATGGATGTGTTGGGTGGTCGCGCTATTCAGCAGGGCCCAAGAAATTTTATCGTTCATTCTTATCACAGCGTTCCGGTAGCCATTACGGTCGAGGGCGCTAATATTCTGACTCGTTCATTGATGATTTTTGGCCAAGGCGCAATGCGCTGTCATCCTTACTTGTTTCAAGAATTATTAGCCATGGAAGAGCCGGACCAAGCTCATGGCATTAAAACGTTTGATAAGCTTTTTATGGCACATCTTGGCCATGTCTTTAGTAATTACATGCGTACCTTGGTACTTGGGTTGACGCGTGGTTATTTCAGTAGTGTGCCGGCCAATGCCGACAAATTTAGCTCGCGTTGGTACCAGCGTATAAATCTGTTAAGTGCAAGCTTTGCAACTATGTCGGATGTTGCTTTGGCAGTGCTCGGTGGCAATCTTAAGCGTCGTGAGCTGTTATCGGCGCGCTTGGGTGATGTGCATAGTCAATTATTTATTGCCTGCGCGATTTTAAAATATCATTCAGCGCATCCGCGTACTCAGGCTGAAGATGCACATGCTGAATATGCGATAACGGCAGCGTTATACAAAGCACAAGAAGCCTTGACCGAGTTTGCTAAAAATTTCCCGGTTGGCTGGGTGAGCAAAATGATTAATTACACCACATTGATTTGGGGACAAATTGTGTGGAAGCCTAGCGATGCGTTAGTGCGTGAGTTGGGTGATTTGATCATGGAAGATAATCCTGTGCGACAACAATTGGCACATTATGTTTTTGTATCTCATGACCCTGAAGATGCGATGGGTCGTGTAGAAAGTACATTCCAAATGTTGCTTGCCCTCGGTCCTTTATGGAGCACTTATTTAAAAGCGCAGAGCAAATTAACAGGCACCACAATGGCAGAAAAATTACAGGATGCTGTCGCTAAAAATATTATTCAACCACAAGATGTTAATCGTTTATTAGAATACGATGCGCGTCGCTTTGACTGCATATTAACGGATGCTTTTGATAGCCTATAAATTTGCCACGCATATTTTGTAATAAAAATAAATAATGAGTTTTTAAATAAGTGTTTTTTAGACATTAGTGAATACTAAAAATCCAGCGCTAAAACGCTGGATTTTTTTTTGCCGTGGTGGCCAATTTATGCGACAGTATTAAAATCGAGATTAAAAATATAATGGATAATCTTTATTGCTATATTTTCTGATTTTTTGCATTAAGAGATCTATATAGCTTATTGATAATAAAGGGAGTATAAAAGATACTTCTTTTGCTGGCGCGTTGGATATTATTGCTTGTGCCATTGCTTATTCCATGTCAGCAATAGAACCTATCTTTTGTCCGTTTAACAGAAGTAAAAGGTCTAGATTAAAATATTAATACAAATTAATGTAGACTAAGATTAAAAAGTGGCCAGAGTTAATCAGAAAAGTTCCTCTAATTTTAACCTGTGAAGGAGTAACGTTATGAAAAAGCATGCGACTGCGATGGGTGTTGGAATAAGTTTAACGCGCACAGACCAATTACGTACCAAATTAATGAATGAGATATCAGAATATGAGCGCCAACAATCTGAATTAAAAACCAATGGCACTTATGTTAACTTTACTATGATCCAAACTTATAAAGAATTAATAGCTGCTCGAAAGGACATGTTAAGTCGCTTACCTATCACTTATTAAGCTTACCTATCATTTTTATTAAATAGTCGCGCCACTTATGATAGAAAGCTGCGAAACCTACAAAATGTAAGTTGAGGCGTAATGTAAGTTGAGGAGTAAGTCCAAATTACATTGTTGTAGGTTAGGTTTGGTGCGAAGGTAGTTGTTAGTGTTTAGACTTTAGGGTTTAAGCCTAGGCATGCATAAAAAATATTAACCCCCCGTAGTATTCATAAACCGCAAAATCTGTGGTTCATCTTGCAAATCAAAATGATGTTTTTCAGGCTTATATACAATTGCGTTTAATAATGTATTGCGCAGCGTCAATTCTGGAAGTTCATGTTTGCGTATGACGGCTCGTAAGTCGGCGCTATTCTCTTGACCTAAACACAAAATTAATTTTCCAGTAGCGGTTACACGAATACGATTGCAGCTATTGCAAAAATTTTCAGAGTGCGGAGATATAAAGCCAATTCGCGAAATATAATTATTCACCTGCCAATAACGTGCCGGGCCACCACTGGTGTGTGTGATAGGTTGCAGGGCGAAACGTTCGCCAATTTTTTCGCGCAAGTCAGCACTACTTATAAATTCCGCCTCACGACCATGGCTATCGATGCGGCCCAGCGGCATCTCCTCAATAAAGCTGATATCTAAACCTTCATGTAGCGCAAAGCTCACCAGATTTTGTGCTTCATCAGCATTGTAGTGTTTGAGAGTTACGCAATTGAGTTTGATTTGCTTAAAGCCAGCATGCTGTGCAGCTCTAATGCCCTCCAATACCTGATGTACGTCACCAAAACGAGTTAGTTCACGAAAACGTTCCGGGTTGAGGCTATCAAGGCTGATGTTGATTCGGTGAACGCCTGCGTCTTTTAAAGCTTGCGCATGCTGTGCCAGGTGCGTGCCGTTGGTAGTCAGGCACAGTTCACGCAAGTGCGGTAGCTGCCCCAGGTTTTGCATGAGTGTGATGATGCCGCCTCGAATAAGCGGTTCACCACCTGTGATGCGTAATTTAGTCACGCCTAAATCGCACAGCGTTTTGCCCAGCAGTGTGAGCTCTTCGATGGTGAGTAGCTCGGCGCGGGGCAGGAAGGTCATATTTTCCGCCATGCAATATACGCAGCGCAAATCACAGCGATCAGTAACCGATAGTCGCGCATAGGTAATGGCACGGCCAAAGCTGTCAATCAGTGCGGGCGTTTGTATTGCTTGGCTTTGCATCGCAGCGTTTACCGGTTTAGTTTTTACTGGGGAGTTTCATGTGA
The DNA here is from genome assembly GCA_031425935.1 of Gammaproteobacteria bacterium. GTDB lineage: Bacteria > Pseudomonadota > Gammaproteobacteria > Pseudomonadales > Cellvibrionaceae > Cellvibrio. The sequence continues at coordinate 3,209 of JANPKH010000086.1, forward strand.
GTTGTTTGGCAAATCGAGCGTCTACGCTATTCAGCATCAATGCTATTAAAACATCTACGCTATTAAAACATCTACGCTATTCAAGCATCTACTTTATAGAGCTATGGATGTTCACTCAAGTTACAAAAATTATTCTGGGTAGATCTATTTGTGTGAATTGACGAAAAATTATGTGCGCTAAAAGAGGGAATATTTAAATACTAAAGATTGGTCAGTGTTTAGTTTAGCTTTTTTAATCAAGTATGTTGGTGAAAGTTGACATTCAATATCTACAAAAAGCACAAAATGTTTTTTATTGGTGCGCCACGCACCGCTTATTTGTTCCAAATTAGAGCGCTTTTAGCAAAAGTCATTTATTAATTTTGCGTTATTAATGAGCGCACACGCACCAAATAAAAACATAACTGGAGGATCAGTGGATTAATGAGTATCTGCTTTTAATCGCGTGAAAACTGTTTAGGGGCGCATAACATATTGAAGCTAAACAGCTTATTTTAAAACACTGCACTATTTCTCAGATTGGCACCCTCCTTGCTCTAGTCATGGCACATGAGATTAATTTAGCAAAACTCAAGGTGCGATGATGAAACATATTACTCACAACGCTCAGGACATGATTCAGCTACATTCAAAAGTAGATGATCAGCATCAGCCGCGCGCGCATCGTGAAGGTAAGGTGTGGCTAGTCGGCGCGGGCCCTGGTGATGCGGATTTATTAACGGTTAAAGCTATACGTGTGATTAATAGCGCAGACATTATTTTTTATGACCAATTGGTAAGTGAAGAAATTCGTGCGTTGTTTCCAAAAAATACCCCGGCACTTTACGTAGGCAAAGTGAAAGACAATCACAGCATTCCGCAAGAAGATTTAAATCAACTATTAGTTCATCAAGCGCAAGCAGGATTAACCGTATGTCGCATAAAGGGCGGCGACCCTTTTATATTTGGTCGTGGCGGCGAGGAGTTATTAGAGCTGCGTAAAGCGGGCATTGATGCAGAAGTTATTCCTGGCATTACGTCGGCCTCTGGCTGTAGCACTTACGCAGATATTCCTTTAACGCATCGCGGTATTTCGCAGGGCTGTACTTTTGTAACAGGCCATGCTGAAAAAAGTTTGGATGTAAATTGGAATGCACTCGCGCAATTAAATCACACGATTGTTTTTTACATGGGATTAACTCGCGCGCCTGAAATCGCACAACAATTGTTGGCGGGTGGCCTAGCTGCGAATATACCTGTTGCCATTATTGAAAATGGTTGCCGTAAAAATCAACGCAATATTATTACTCATCTAAGCGATTTCCCCGCCGCGGTTTTTCGTGAGCAGGTTCAATCACCGGCTTTAATTATTGTTGGTCACGTAGTATCGCTCAGTGCCATTTTAGCATCAGAACAATTAAATTCAGAATTTTGGTCAGCAGACGCTAATCAACAATTATTATCAGCTTGAAGTTAGAGGAATTTTTATGAAGCAACGTATTGTAGTTGTCGGCAACGGCATGGTTGGCCACAAATTTATTGATAATTTAGTGAATCATGCTGATGCAGAAAAATATCACGTGATTACTTTTTCTGAAGAGCCACGATTGGCTTACGACCGCGTACAGTTATCAAAATATTTCTCTGGCTCAACGGCAGAAGATTTAGCGCTTACTACCGTAGATTATTACCACGAAAAAAATATTGAATTCATATTGAAAGATAAAGTTATTGATATAGATTTTGAAAACAAAGAAGTGATCACTGCATCAGGTCGTCGTGAAGCCTACGATAAATTAATTCTGGCAACAGGTTCATTTCCTTTTGTACCACCTATTGCTGGTAACAATGGTGAGCATTGCTTGGTGTACCGCACCATCGAAGATTTAGAGGCAATTACTTACTCTGCTACTCAAAGTAAAGTCGGTGTGGTTGTTGGCGGTGGCTTGTTGGGTTTGGAAGCTGCTGCTGCACTTAAAGCTGCGGGCCTAGAAACGCACGTTGTCGAATTTGCGCCACGGTTAATGGCTGTGCAATTAGATGAGGGGGGCGGAAAATTATTGCGCCGCAAAATCGAAGCGCTTGGTGTAAAAATTCATACGCAAAAAGCGACAACAGAAATTGTTGCGGGTACGGAAGCGCGCTATCGCATGAACTTTGCTGATGGCAGTCATTTAGAAACCGATATGATTTTATTCTCTGCCGGCATTCGCCCGCAAGATGAGCTCGCTCGCAAATGCGGAATTACCATGGGTGAGCGCGGTGGTATTACCATCGACAACAATTGTTTAACCTCAATGAAAGATGTCTATGCCATTGGTGAGTGCGCGCTTTGGCAAAATCGTATTTATGGTTTAGTGGCGCCTGGTTATCAAATGGCAAAAGTAGCTGTGTCACATATTACTGGTGGCAATGAACAATTTACCGGTGCTGATATGAGCACTAAATTAAAATTATTGGGAGTGGATGTTGCTTCCATTGGTGATGCGCATGGCAATACTCCCGGTTCATTAAGTTACACCTATAGCAATGACGTAGAAGAAATTTACAAGCGCATTATTGTTTCTGCTGACAACACAAAATTGTTAGGTGCGGTCTTAGTGGGCGAAGTAGAAGCCTACGGCACATTGCAACAAATGTGTGTGAATGGCATGGATTTACCGGAAGATCCTAATTGTTTAATTTTGCCTTCCGTTGATGGTGCGGGCATGGCCATGGGTGTAGATGCGCTGCCAGAAACTGCGCAAATATGTTCATGTTTTGATGTTACTAAAGGTGCAATTTGTTGCGCTGTGCAAAACGGTGCTAGCACCATGGGCGATATTAAAGGTATCACCAAAGCTTCAACCGGTTGCGGTGGTTGTGCGGTACTCACTAAACAAGTTATGGATGCTGAGTTGATTAAGCTCGGTGTAGAAGTTAGCAACCATATTTGCGAACACTTCCCACATTCGCGCAAAGAGCTGGCAGACATTGTCCGCATCAAAAAAATTAAAACATTTGACGAATTGTTAACGGGCCATGGCCATGGTTTGGGTTGCGATATTTGTAAACCGGCAGCTGGATCTATATTGGCTGCGTTTTGGAATGAATATGTGTTGGATGAAAAACACATTGGCTTGCAAGATACTAATGATATTTTCCTTGGCAACATGCAAAAAGATGGCACCTACTCAATCGTGCCGCGTGTTGCGGGTGGTGAAATTACACCTGACAAATTAATTGTGCTCGGTCAAGTTGCGAAAGATTACAAGCTGTATACAAAAATAACCGGCGGTCAGCGGATTGATTTATTTGGTGCGCAATTACATCAATTACCGTCTATTTGGAAAATATTAGTCGATGCCGGTTTTGAAACGGGTCACGCTTACGGTAAATCGTTGCGTACTGTGAAATCGTGCGTGGGCAGTACTTGGTGTCGTTATGGTGTGCTTGACAGTGTGAGCATGGCCATTACTTTAGAAAATCGTTACAAAGGCGTGCGGGCGCCACACAAAATTAAGTTTGGTGTGTCTGGTTGTACGCGCGAATGTGCTGAAGCCCAATCAAAAGATTTTGGTGTGATTGCAACGGAGAATGGCTGGAATTTATTTGTGTGCGGCAACGGTGGCATGCGTCCACGTCATGCAGATTTATTTGCTACCGGTTTAGATGACGCAACACTGATTAAATATATTGACCGTGTAATGATGTTTTATATTCGCACTGGGGATCGTTTGCAACGTACCTCTGTATGGCTGGAAAACATGGAAGGCGGCCTAGCTTATCTTAAGAAAGTGGTTATAGAAGATAAGCTTGGTATTGCTGAAGAATTAGAATCGCAAATGCAATACAACATCGATCAATATCAATGTGAGTGGAAAACAACTATTGAGAATCCCGAGCGCCTGAAGCGTTTTAAACATTTTATCAACTCAGACGAGCGCGATGATAACTTGGCGTATGTGGCAGAGCGCGGTCAGGTTCGGCCAGCATTTAAAACCGAGCGCGAAAGCAGAATTGAATTGGTGGAGCTGGCAGATTAGTTTGCGAATTAATTGCTGAATTTAAAATAACAACTCATCATTCTCGCGGTTTTTCGAATGGTGATAAAGTGACACATTATTAAGAGAAAAGAATATGAGCGAAAAAATCTGGATTAGCGTGTGTGAATATCAAGACTTACTGCCTGACACGGGTCTGTGTGCGCTTGTTAATAAACAACAAATAGCAGTGTTTAATTCGCGTCGTTTAAACGAAGTATTCGCTGTGTCTAACTTCGATCCTGTGGGCGAGGCTAACGTATTATCGCGTGGAATTATTGGTTCTATCGGTGATGAAATAGTCGTTGCATCACCGCTTTATAAAGATCATTTTAATTTACGCACCGGTGAATGCGTGGAAAAACCTGAATACACTATTTCGGTATACCCAGTACGCGTAGAAGATGGTTTAGTACAAGTGCAAGTTTAGTTTTTGGTTTTGTGTGAGTTTTCCTCTTCGACTGCTTCATGAGTCGTTTTTATGGGTAGCCTTGGCTACCCTTTTTTTATTTCTTTATTTTGTATTTATTTGCCGAGTTAACGTATCGGAAATTTATAGAGTGTGTAGTAAGCATGTAGTTTTTCGACTGCATCCATTTCAAAGAAATTTTTCGTGTTAAATGTCGCGTGATAAATACGTGCGGTTTGCTGCGGATGTATTTTGGGTTGGATCAATGATGCTAAACGAATTTTTATTAATTTACGATCTTCGCTGAGGGATGCCGCAGCAATCGTTTCTTGCTGTATGTCCAACTCATCAGAGCCGTAATCTGGTGCATCGCGATAAACCCAGGATTCTATACTTATCGCTGTTTTTAGTTGTTCAACTATTTGTTCATTTAGGATAGAAGTTTTTAAGGGCTGCGTTAATTCAATGTTGAAACCTTCTGTAGTTGCCAGCATTTGTTTAATTGCAGGTGCAGTGGTTTTGCCATCCCAAACAATGCGTTGCAAACTAGCGACATGCCCACCTTTTGCTTGCCAGCCGCGTCCTGTTTGGCCCAGCAATAAGCTGCCATCTGGTAAAAACAAGGGGCGCATTACACCCGATTCCAAGCCATCTATAAACGGCATAACACTGCCTTGCTCGGTGCCATC
>JANPKH010000087.1:0-2750 GCA_031425935.1 Gammaproteobacteria bacterium
CCTGCTCCAGCATGGCACGATCCGCGTCGCCGCCAAAACCCGCATCCATACGCCGCCCATCATCATTCCAAGATGCCAGGGTACGGTCAATCGGAGGCTGCAAAGCCCGTTGCCCAGACTCGAGCATTGACTTCATTGAACGAATCCAACGGCGAGTCATGAAGCTTTTCCTATTCGTCCAGCCTTCAAAGCCTCGATAACCTGCTCGTAAGGGCCGTCAGCCACAATTCGACCTTCGTCGATGACGATGATTCTGTCCGCCAGGTCCAAGAGCGTGTTTCTGTGAGTTACGACGACCATCGTCTTGTGTTTGGCATAACTTCTCAAGCGTTCTTTGAATTGCGCCTCCGATGAAAAATCCATCGCACCGGTCGGCTCATCCAGAAGAAGAACGGGTGGTTCCAGCAAAACGGCGCGCGCGATCGCAACCCCCTGGCGTTGCCCTCCTGAAAGTGACTCGCCACGCTCCCCGATGATCATGTCAAAGCCTTGCGGATGACGATTGGCAAACTCGATCAAACCACCTACCTCTGCAGCAGCAAGAATGGCCCCATCGTCTGCGTAGGGAGCGGCGATAGCAATGTTGTCGCGCAAAGTACCGTAAAAGAGCATCGCATCCTGCTCAACGTAGCCAACGTTTCGCCGCAGATCTGCCGGGTCCAGCTGACGCAGGTCAATCCCGTCCATGCTGATTGCGCCCTGCGATGGAGTGTACAGACCCAGGATCAACCGTTGCAATGTTGTTTTACCCGACCCTACCCGACCAATTACGACAACATTTTCCCCAGGTTTGATTCTGAAAGAAACCCCACGTAGTGCCTCTTGAGTCCGCCCGGGATAACTGAAATGGACATTATCGAAAACGATCTCGCCCGCAATGTCCGGACGATGAACAAAGTTGGTGTCACCAGATCGCTCACCCGGTTTTTTCATGGTGTCCTCAAGCGATGCCAGCGCCGTCCTGGCGTTCTGATATTGCATGAGAAGCGCCACAATCTGCCCCAAGGGAGCCATCGCGCGACCGGACAACATGGTCGCGGCGATCAAGCCGCCCATCGTCAACAGCCCGCCATGTATCAAGTACACGCCCGCGACAATCATGACAATGTTGATCAATTGCTGCAGGCTGGATACGACGTTAATAACCGAAGAGGAAAGCAAGCGTAGTTGCGCACTAACACGCGCCAGAAACGCGGCAGTGTCTTCAAGCTTGGCTTGCATTTGACTTTCTGCCCCGTGCGCCTTGATGGCCTCCATGGCGGTCAAGGTTTCGACCAGGGTCGCATTGCGCATGGCAGACGCCCTGAATGTAGTCTCAGACAAAGCGTGCATCTTGTTCTGGACGAGATAGCTGTAAATGACTACCAGGATAACGCCCACCAAGGGAGGAATAACCAACGGCCAAGATATCCAGCCCAACACAAGAAAGAACAAGAGAGCAAAGGGCAGGTCGACCACCGCCGTCACCGTGGCAGAAGCAATAAAGTCTCTCACGGACTCGAAAGAACGCAATGTGGCTGCATAGGATCCCACAGAAGCCGGTCGCTCTGAAAGTCGCATCCCGAGAACCCGCTCCATGATCAAACTGGAAAGTCTCAAATCGATCCGGGAGCCGGCCAAGTCGACAAAATAGCCTCGCATGATCCGGAGAAAATAGTCGATCACCAAAACCAGCAACAGCCCAAAAGCAAGCATCCACAGGGTTTCAATCGCGAAATTAGGTACGACCCGGTCATACACATTCATCGAAAAAAGCGGAAAAGCCAGCGCGAACAGGTTGATCAGTAGGGCCGCCGCCAAAATATCGCGGTAAAGAGGAAACTGGTCGCGAAATGCACCCCAAAACCAGTGCCTCTCCGGAATGTCAGCAAGCTCCGGAGTACGCTGATCAAAACGGAAGTTTGGCCTTGAAAATATTGCAATGCCAGCATAGCGCTCCAGCAGTTGTTCGCGGGTCAACACCACCACGCCCTGTCCCGCTTCAGGAAAAAGGAGATTCGCGTTTTCCCTAGTATCGTCCCAACCCAACAACAGACACGCGCCATCTCCTTGCAGCAGAAGCACAGCGGGCAGCAACGCAGCGTCGATCTTTTCGAGTGGTCGGCGCAAGATTTTGCAGGAAAGTCCCGCGCGGGCAGCGGCACGTGCGAACAATGAGGGAGGTAGCCCGGACTTGGGCAGCGGCAGACCCGCAGAAAGTGCGGCGCGGGTGCTCGGCCTCCCATGTATCCGCGTCAGCTCGACCAGACAATCAAGAAGCGGATCGTGGTGCAACAAGTCTTCGCGCAGGCCTTGAGCGAGATGACTTGTCTCGGATTTAGGACTTGTTTGCAGGGGCGCGTTCATGTCACTCATTTTTATTGATCTTGACGATCGACCTGCTTGAGTTTTGAAGCCGCAAAGTCGTAACTAAATTTTAATAGAATCAAAGACTTGCCGCCATCTATGCAAGTCAGTTTTCAGACTTTAGCAACTTCAGGGAGGCCCTTTTTCACGTATGGTGGCACAAGTCCAACACTCTCTTGACCAACCCAACATCGAAAACTCCTTGCAGTCAGTTTACGCGCCACTTGATCGCGCGGATTCACGGAAAGCAGGAAATCGTGCTCCAAAACTTCATGTAACTGCCATACGCACTCTGCATTTGTGTCAGCACACGCCACAATCTCAACACAAAACCCCCAGAAGAACCCGTGTGCTGAGTCACAACGCCAACGGGCAAAAAAAAAAACGCCCACAGGTTGTGGGCG
>JANPKH010000088.1:0-6795 GCA_031425935.1 Gammaproteobacteria bacterium
ACTAACGTTATTGGCGGTGTTTTCAATAGCGTTGGCTGCGCGACTAAAATCCGCCATGGTTTTTTGAATGGCTCCGCTGTCCATAATGGCAGCCGCTTGCGTAACCAAATTGTCGATATTTTTGACGAGCCCTTTTAAATCCATATCCTGAACAATTTTAAATATGGCCTCAAAACCTGTAGCAATAGTGGGGAGCTCGCGATACTGATGTTGTAACTGATACAGCGTTACCGGTGTCTCCGGATAAAAATCTAACTCAACATACAGCAGCCCAGTTAAAAAGCTTTGATAATTTAATTGCGCGCGAAGGCCGTTTTTAATGGCTTCATTGAAAAACTCCCCCTTGGCTCTGGTACCCCGTACATTGATACGTTCCATTATTAAATCAGCCGTCACAGCGGTAATAATGGTTTCTGGTGCGGTAATTTTTTTATCATTAGTTTGAAAATTAATTTGAATATCGGTAATTTCGCCGAGCACCACGCCTTTTAATTTTACGGGGGCACCTACTTGCAAGCCTTGTACTGAACCTTCGAAATACATTATCACGTGTTCTTTTTTGGTGAACAAACGCCCACCTGAAAAAAATAACAGAGCCATAAATGATAATGCTATGGCGCCTACAATAAATGCGCCTATGGTAAAAGAAGTATTAGTTTTCTTCGAAGAATTTGTTGTTGATGTATTGTCAGTGGATGTCATACTTTATGCTCTTCATTGTTTTTGGCGACGTTTTTAGCAACCTTCGCGGTTGTACTTTCTTCTCGATTTAAAAATTGACGTACTTTTTCTTGTTTACTGTTGTTCACTAATTCTTTTGGGTCGCCACTATCAAGCATGGTTTTGGTTTGCGCATCTAAAACAACGCTATTGGTGCCGATGGTTAAAATGCTGGGTAACTCGTGCGACACAATAATTACCGTGGAGTCCAAAGCCTGGCAAATTTGCACAATTAATTGATCTAAACGTAATGAGCTTATTGGGTCTAATCCAGCAGAGGGCTCATCAAAAAATAAAAGTTTTGGGTCTAACGCCAAGGCGCGGGCAAGGCCAGCACGTTTGTGCATGCCACCGCTCAATTCAGCAGGATGAAATTCTTCAAAACCAGAGAGTCCAACGAGCGCTAATTTGTAAGCAACGGTTTCGGCGATTTGTTTTTCAGATAGGTCGGTATAAAGTTGCAAGGGCAGGGCGACATTTTCTGCGAGCGACATGCTTGAAAGTAAAGCGCCTGATTGATAAGTAATTCCCCAATTTTTTAATAAGGCTAACTGCGTATTTTCATCGGCGTTATAAAAGTTGATGTCGGCTGCTTTATTCTCTAACGCGTAAAGCGTTTCGCCTTGGCTCGGTGGTAATAAACCAATCATACTTTTTAGCAGTGTGGTTTTTCCGGTGCCGCTGCCGCCAATAATAAAAAATATATCGTTTCTTTTAACATCAAAATTTAAAATTTGTTGAACAATTCTGTCGCCATAGCCAATAGTGAGATTGCGCACGCTAACAAAAGGTGTATCTGTAGCAATAGGGCGGGTGTTTTTATTAATAGACGCCTCGCTTGTTTTAACAGCAGGTTCAATCGTCATAATTTAAATTTCCAACTTATCAAATAAAACATTTAGTGCGGCATCGGCCATCACTAAATACACTATCGCTCTCACTACTGCGTTGGTAGTGGCAACGCCGACTGCAGTTGAGCTACGGCCACAATTTAAACCCGCTTGACAGCCCGCTATCGCAATTAAAATACCGAACACTATGCTTTTGAATAACCCGATAGATATATCAACCCAATCAACGGCTGCCTGGGTTTGCAAAATGTATTGGTTAAAGCTTACGTCCATCCCCAATGCAACGAGCGCACCACCGGCCATGCCGATAACATCGGCGTAAATACACAGTAAAGGCATGATAAAAACTAATGCGAGTAAGCGCGGTAATACTAAAAATTCCATGCTTGAAATACCCATGGTTTTAAGCGCGTCAATTTCTTCGTTGACTTGCATGGTTCCAAGCTGAGCCGCGTAAGCTGCACCGGTACGGCCGGCGATTATAATCGCAGTCATTAGCGAGCCCATTTCTCGCACCATGCCGATAGTAACCAGATTTGCTACGTAAACTTGTGCACCTAATTGTCGTAATTGCACTGACCCCAAGTACGCGAGAATCATACCCACTGACAAGCTGATGAGTGTGACTATGGGTAGAGCTTTCGGGCCTGCCTGGTCGATAAAAAATTGAATGTCGCTGCGACGCGTTTTAGCTTTGCCGCGTAACCATAGCGTAAACGCTAGCGCAACGCTGCCGATAAAAATAAATGTAGCGCTCACTCCCTCGCCGAGATTTTCGATTCGTTTATACAGTTTTTTGGTGAGGCTTTCTGCGTCTGGGCTGGGTTCGGTTTCATAGCTCGGAATAGCTGTGGCAAGGCTTAGTAATTGTTGTACGCCTTCAACTGCTGCTGAAGTATCAACATCGATATTGTTATTGGCGCACCAGCGAATTATTTGTAAAAGTTCAATCGCTAAGCTGGAATCCCATGTGCCTAATTCCGTTGTTAAAATCGATATATGTGTACAGTTAGAAGGTATGGCTGCACAAATCGTAGTACTTGCTGGCGCATTACCTAAATGCCAGTCACCGCTTAAATATAACTTGCATGGTGAAGTGTGGCTTTCAATGTGAAAACTAGCGTCGGTCATTTTAATCCTAAAAAATATTATATGACGAACAATAGTGCTGGGTGTGCGCCAGCTTGATATCGTCAATTTTTGTTATTAATACTGCGTTGAAATACTTGTGCGTTAAATTAAATTTTTTTAAATTGCTAAACAGTGGTCATGGTTAAACAATTGTTATGAATGTTACTCCTTAGCAACACGAACGATTAACTTGCCAAAATTTTTACCTTGGAATAGGCCGATAAACGCTTCAGGGGCATTTTGTAAACCTTCCACTATATCTTCACGGTATTTAATTCTTCCCGTCGTTACCCATTCTGACATTTGGTTAAAAAATTCTCCAAAGCGTGCACCGTAGTCATCAAAAATAATAAAGCCTTGCATTTTGATACGTTTATACAGCAGGGTTCGCGTAAGGGCTTTGAAACGATCCTGGCTTTGGGTTGAATTGGTTTTGCTATCGTTATAATTGGCGATCATACCGCATAAAGGTATGCGGGCATGCACGTTCAGTAACGGCAAAACTGCATCTAGAACTGCACCATCAACGCTTTCAAAATAAACATCTATTCCGTGCAAACAAGACGCCGCAAGTTTTTTCGGTAAATCTCCGCTATGGCGATCAATACAGGCATCAAATCCTAACTCTTCAGTGACGTATTTACATTTTTCAGCTCCGCCAGCGATGCCAACAACACGACAACCTTTCAACTTGCCAATTTGGCCAACCACAGAACCAACAGCACCACTTGCCGCAGCGACCACTATGGTTTCGCCGACTTGCGGTTTGCCAATATCCAGCAAGCCCATATACGCGGTAAAACCTGGCATACCAAGCACGCCTAAGCTGAGTGATGGATGATGTGTTGTCGCGTCCAGCTTTAAGAGGTCTTTACCATCAGATACAGCAAAATCTTGCCAGCCGTTATAGCTCACCACTAAATCACCCACTTTATAATTGGGATGTTGCGATGCCTCTACGCGGGCAACAGTGCCTCCTGCCATTACCTCACCTATTGCAACGGGCTTCGCATAGGATGGTGCATCGCTCATGCGGCCGCGCATGTAAGGATCAAGCGAAAGATAAAGTGTGCGCAACAGGATTTGTCGCGCTGAAATTACGGGAATTTCTACTTCTTCTACACGAAAATTTTCGGGAGTAGGTGAGCCGTCGGGGCGAGAACCTACCACAATCCTACGGTTGCTGGAGCTATTTTGGGACCGGTCACTCATTAGATTGTATGCTGGTATGGCACGTCTTTCGGGTTTGATCGGGGTTTCGCGTTTAATTGCAAATTGTTCCATAGCATCGTTTCTCGCTGTGAAGAGCCAATAATGGCGGGCTGTGGCTTGAATGAGCGTGCGTGAGACCTTTTAATAGAGTTAATAGAGTCGCTAGGTAAAGGCTTTAATGAGTGCCTCAAACTGTACCCGCAGTGATTTATCGTGAGACGTGACAGGAGGCACCTTGCGCTCTATAGCGAGTAATTCATACACCGCTATTTGCGCGGCGCGCACTGAATATTCCACCGTGAACACAACATCATCTGCTATCTCTACAAATTGGCTAACAAAGGCGAAATTCTTTGAGTTTTTAGGCACCGGCAACGGGCGATCATGCTGGTTGCGCGGCATGAACATGCTGGTGATATAGGGCATGCGGCAGGGAATGCAGTTGGCGTTTTCGAATACGTCCAGATCAAAGCGCAAATGGCCACACAGTTCTTTTAACAGCTCGGTACCGCTGCATTCATCCATCGGTTTGGCGACAAAATTGCCAATGCGATCGGGGAACAGTGCATAACCCCAGAACACCTGCACATTTTTTGGTTGATTGGGAAAGTGGGGCTGGTGCGCTAATACAATCGACATTAGCCAGTTAGAATCTTTAAAAGTGACTAATCCTCCGGTGCCCGCTGCGTTACCTGTGAAATGGCGCATTAGCTTGAAAAATTGTGAATCTTTAATCGTGACCGTAAAAGACTCCCAGCAGGATTGGGCAATGCATTGGTTAAAAACTGACGGGTTACCAAATTCCGGGCGACCTTCGGCCAGGGTTTCCCACAGATGCCAGCTAGTACTATCGGCTTTGGTCAGTTTTTGGGGAGCGCTATTCATTGAGCCAAGGCTTGAAGCGTCCGTCATTGAACCGTTTTGTAAAAACACCAGGTCGCCATCATTTACGGGAATTACTTCAATAGAATCGTGGCGCAGGCAATGAATATGCGTAACAGTAAATTTACCGTTCTCAGTGGCATGATCAAGTTCGGTAACAGTGCAAGCATTAACCATGCGTACTCCATTATCGGTGAGCCAGGTTTTTAATGGCATTACCAGGGAATCATAGTGGTTATATAGGGTGCGTTTTACACCGGCAAGAGTTTCTATTCGAGTAAATTCCAACATAAAACGATGCAAATACCGCTTAAATTCAACTGCGCTGTGCCATGGTTGAAAGCCAAAAGTAGTCACCCACATAAACCAGAATTCTGTTTTAAAAAAGCTTGATGAAAACCAATCGGTAATGCAGCTAATGCCTAAATCTTTTTCGTTAGCGTGGCTGAGTTTTAAAAGTTCAAGGCGGTCTTGCATTGAAAAGCCCATTGAATTGACATTCAGCTTCGCACGATGTTTGTCAATGAGACGCGCCATAGCAAAAGAGTGATGGTGGTTGTTAAAATCTTCTGTCTCTTCAAATACTGATTTGCCCTCATTTTCTATAGAGGGAATCGATTTAAATAAATCCCATGTACATTCATAGTTGTCAGTTGCCAGCATGCGCCCGCCTCGTACTGTGTAGCCGCGCTCAGCGTCGCCGGCCGCATCCAAACTGCCACCCATCGATAACCCGCTTTCAAGAATCGTAATGTTTTTGCCCTGCAAACCGCCGTCGCGAATCATAAAGGCGGCTGCGGCAAGGGAGCCCATACCGCCGCCAATCAAATAGGCTTTAATGGAAGCATTCATGAATTATTATTCCTTTGGCATATGAGTTGCGATTACAAGCAAGAGGACGTTAAATTAAAATACGAATAAGAAAATCCTAAACTGGAATCAATTGACGCGTCTGTGTGCCAACAAACACAACTATCATCATTCCCCAAGAGTGGGTCCGCTCAAAAACCCTATAGATTTGGATTGCCATGTGAACTCATACAATAGTCAAGCCTAAAAATTTTGTTAGATAAAACTTTTAAAAATATCTCACTAACTCAATCACCTAACATCAAGTTTTATTAAATGATTTGTCGGTTAACGGTGTGGTGGATTCAAACATGTTTATGTGTGTTCACGCACCGACTCGAAGAAGAGTTGCCTTCAGTCTGGTAACTCATATTGAGGAGAGTTTGTATGAACGAAATGAACCCGAACATGGCAAATCCGAATGTCTTAATTTCTGAAACAGCCATACCCTTGAGTAGCGTTGAAACCCTGCGCAGTCAGGCGCGTAAAAATATTGATCAAGGCGCCGTCACTGCAACTTATTCAGCAGATCGTATTACTGTAATTAAATTATTAAATGAAGCTTTAGCAACGGAACTGGTCTGCGTTCTGCGTTATCGCAGTCATTATTTTATGGCGCGCGGCATTCATGCCAAGAGCATTGCTAACGAGTTTTTGATGCATTCCAACGAAGAGCTTGCCCACGCTGATTTACTTGCAGCCCGCATAGTGCAACTTGGCGGTGAGCCTAATTTTGCGCCAGACGAATTAACTAGTCGTAGTCATGCAGAATTTGTGACAGGTGACACCCTAGAGGAAATGATAAAAGAAGATTTGGTTGCGGAACGTATCGCCGTTGATAGTTATCGTGAAGTGATTCAATACCTTGGCGACCAAGACCCGACTACGAGTCAAATGTTAAAGCATATTCTTGCTGTCGAAGAAGAGCATGCCGATGAGCTTGCTGACTTACTGAATGGTTTGTCTGGTTAAAATGCGTTATTAAGCGCAAATCCGACATAACTCTGAGCCTTACACCGCAATATTTTTTAGCAAACAACATTTGCTCATTCAATAGCTGGACATATTATTTGTTCAGCTGCCATTTTGGTTGACCCCTATACTCTGTGAGAATGGTGTTTCAGTGGGTCACCATGACAAGCTTATCCAT
>JANPKH010000089.1:0-5415 GCA_031425935.1 Gammaproteobacteria bacterium
TTGGGATCAAATTCATGCAGCACCGCATGATACATATTTTAATATTAATAGTTATGTTCCAAAACTAAACCCTCTCCACCAGGAGCGTATGAAAACAGACCCTGATTTTATATTTTTAAAACAACAGGCTTCGCTTTATGACGAGCTGAGCAACAAAAAATTGGTTTCATTACGCCTGGTTACACGCCAACAAGAACAACAAAAAATAGAGCAACGTACATTGGAAATGGAAAACCAAAAACGTAAAGCCAAAGGGCAAAAAGTATATGCCAACTATGCAGACTACAAAGCCAAAGAATTAAAGAAAGATGACGACGATGCACCAGAGGAGCCTAAGAAAAAGGAATTGGAGCCAGAAAAAGACCCATATCTAATGGAATCGGGGAAAATCATGAGTGATTTTATCCAACAAATTAAAAAGCAAACTGAAGAAAAAGTCGCCAAGCAGTAATTTTCAATTTAAAAAACAACAAAAAAACCCGAGTATTGCTCGGGTTTTTTATCTTTAGGATTTGGTGATATGAAAGCTATTTCGTTCAATGTAAACAGCATCCGTATGCGCATGCATCAACTACAAGCAGTGATTGACACACATCAACCCGATTTTATTGGCTTGCAGGAAACCAAAGTTAACGACCCTGACTTTCCTATGGCTGACATTGAAAAACTTGGCTATCACTTTGTTTTTCACGGCCAAAAAACTCATTATGGCGTTGCGTTACTTTCAAAATATCCGTTTAAAAAAATCATTAAAGGTTTTCCAGGCGGTGGTGAAGACGCACAACGTCGTTTTATTGGCGGTGTTTTTGATTCGCCTTTCGGAGGGGAAATTACAGTATTAAATGGCTACTTTCCCCAAGGTGAAAGCCGCGATCACGCAATAAAATTCCCTGCTAAAGCAAAGTATTATGCTGACTTAATGAGTTATTTACGTACCGAATTTAATCCTGAACAACAACTTTTGGTGTTGGGTGACATGAATATTTCACATCAAGATTGTGACATTGGTATTGGTGAAGAAAATCGCAAACGCTGGTTGCGTACAGGAAAATGTAGTTTTTTGCCCGAAGAGCGTATTTGGTTAAATGAATTGCTGGCTTGGGGTTTAAAAGATACTTTTCGAGAATCAAACCCCGATACAAGCAATATATTTAGTTGGTTTGATTACCGCAGCGCTGGCTTTGAAGACAATCCAAAACGAGGCTTGCGTATAGATTTAATTTTAGCAACGCAAGTATTGCAAGCACGCTGTATTGATACTGGCGTGGATTACACGATTCGTGGAATGGAGAAGTCGTCCGATCATTGTCCCATTTGGGCAAGCTTTACTTAAAATTCGTTTTACAAATTAAACACCTCGCCGCAAGCAGCGAGGTATATTTTTGTTCCAAAAACCTCTTTCGTGGCAAGCCACGGGGAATTTAACCCTCGCTAGCGA
Source organism: Gammaproteobacteria bacterium (assembly GCA_031425935.1). Taxonomy (GTDB): domain Bacteria; phylum Pseudomonadota; class Gammaproteobacteria; order Pseudomonadales; family Cellvibrionaceae; genus Cellvibrio. The sequence continues at coordinate 1,439 of JANPKH010000089.1, forward strand.
TAAAACAAAGCCCAACGTTACAAAACGAAGGGCTTTAGTTTTTTTATAAAAAATGATTTCTTAAATTATTTATGAAATGAAATATCTAACAACTGTAATTCACTGTTGGATTGTTCACCGCTACGAATAGCCAAATAAATATCTTGTACGCCATTTTGCGCTTGCAGCTTCAATAAGATACGTGAATATGTGTCTAGTACCCTTCCAGTCATCTCTCCACTTGCCAACACCGTACCAGTATCTGAGCCCAGACGTATTTCAAATTGCCAAGGTACACTTTGCTTGGTTATCCATGCGCCAAAACGTAAAGCATTTATATTACTAAGATCATACTCGCCCAGGCGCATTGCTAACCAGTTGCCTGTTGCGGGAATTTTAAGTGTGTCTTGTTTGGCATACTTATCCGCCGTAATTAATTCGCCCAAAGGATACTTGCTCGCAACTAATGACATCAATGAAAAGCGCGCAGGAATCAATACCAAAGATTTTTTCGCAGTAATGGGCCCAATATTAACGCCGCCCTTATCCGTGTAGGCAATACTCAATTCATATTTTTTAACTGTTAAGTTATTCGGCTCTTCAACAGAATCAAATGTTTTTTGAAAGTTAGCATCGTGTAAGAATGGAAGCTCGCCTTGTAACGGCATTGATTTTTTCAAAGTGGCCAGTGAAAGTATATAAGCGCTCATGGCAGCTCTATCACTTTCGCTCAGTGTTGCAAATGCAGGCATATTGAGTTCGCCCCAGGCACCATTCCCACCTTTGGCAATTTTATTGATCAAATACTTAAGTGCATTTTTATCATTCTTGTAACGCATAGCCACATCGTTAAGAGCGGGGCCGACAATTTTTTTATCAAGACTATGGCAACTTTTGCAACCATTTTCGCGCATTAAATTTTGCGCTATGTCTCCAATATCCGCTGCTTGATGGCCGCTAGCAGGCGCAATGTCGTTATTTTTTTGCGATGCAAAATCTATAACCACATCAGATTTCCCCAAGCTGCTTTTTGTAACAAGACCATCCTCTTTATCATTAATGGTAACGCTATATTTTAATGATTTAGTATTAGGCCAATAAAAAGTTTGGTTCCCTTCAATGTTTACATCTATGTTTGCTGGCTCATTACCCACTTGAAGTTCTGTATCTGCAGTAGCGGTTGCACCTAAAGGATCTTTAGCCAACAATGTCAAAATATATTCACCAGGTTCGGTAATATTTATTTTTTGTGTTTCGCTATTGCCAATCGATATCATTTTTTCTTTAACATTTTTTGGTTTCAACGACCAAGTGTAGGTTAAATTATCACCATCTAAATCAACGGATGATAATGCGCTTACATTAGCCTCAAAGGGTACGGCACCTTGTGCTCGATCTATAGAAATTTTTGGCTCCGGGGGGCGATTGCCAGTGCCCACAAATTCAATACGCGACAATCGTGAATCCGGATTCGCTTTAAACCAAGCAGAGCCATATTCGAGTACATACAAAGTACCATCTGGTGCGAAACGCGAATCTATCAGTAATACGTAGGGAATTTGTGGTGCGAAGGGCTCAATCTTTAAGATGCGTCCAAACTCATCAAAGCTAACGGCTTTAATCCAATTACGCATAAAGTCTGCAATAAATAATTTTTTATTATAATACGCAGGGTAACGATGTTCATTCGCGGGATAGTCTTCCGCATGATAAACATCAGCAACTAACGCCGTACGGCCCCCCTTACCCAATTCAGGGAAGCGCTCTGACGCTCCATAAGGGTACCAAAGCAATGGACGTTGTGTAGGAGGTAATTGTCGTAAGCCAACATTCCGTGGAGAATTATTTAAGGGTGCCAGCGGGTTAAACATTTTTTCTGATTGATGCGTCGCATAATCATAATCTATATACGCATGATTATTTCCAATGAATAATGGCCAACCAAAATTTCCTGCTTGAGTCACCCGATTAACTTCATCATAACCACGAGAACCTTGTAAGGTAGAATTTTCTCCCGCATCTGGCCCAACATCGCCAAAAAATAAAGTTGACGAAACCTTATCATAAGTAATTTTATAAGGGTTTCGCGCTCCCATAACGTAGATTTCAGGACGACCATCTTTAGGATTAGTAAATAAATTACCTTTAGGTATATCGTAACCACCAGATTCTAATGGTTTAATGCGAAGTACTTTGCCGCGTAAATCTTGCGTATTTCCAGCGCCTCGCAAAGCATCATTTTTTTCATAATCAGCACGAAAATCGATTGGCGCGTAGCCATTTTGATCGTGGGGATTAGTGTTATCCCCCGTCGACATAAATAACTCACCCTCATTACCAAACTGTAAGTCACCGGCAGTGTGGCAACAATTTTTATCAACCGGGTATTCCAATAAGACATGTTGGGACTCTTGTTCAATTTTCCCATCAATCCATTTAAATCGTGCTAACCGTTGAAAATACTTTCCTTCTTTTTCAACATTCAAGGCTACATATATAAAATGATTGCGTTCAAAAGCAGGGTCAATAGCAATACCTAGCAAACCCATCTCAAGAAAATTTTGGTAATTAACACTAATATTACCGACTTCGCGCATTGCTCCAGTTTTATAATCGATTAACTTTACAATGCCTGCGCGCTCGGCAATTAAAGCATCACCATTTGGGAAAAAACTAAGATTAACGGGTTCATTTAAATTATCTATAAGAACTTTTTTTATAAACCGATTGTTTTCCGGCCGAGATTTGCTGTAATCAAGCTTTTCTTTGCCACCAACAGCATATTTTAAACCTCTTAATAACACAGTAAGAAAATATGGATTGGAAAAAGTTTCAGCACTATGGCCGAGGCCAGTATAGAACGACCTCCCTCCATCAAACTCATGCCACCAGGCAATGGGGTGATACGGCCCTTGCTCACCACCGTGATAGGAATTTTCATCAACAGTTAGCAGCACATTGTTGAATTCATAAAAATCAATGTAGTTGTACCATTCATCAGCAATTTCAAAAGAAGAAGGGATTGCGTCACCAGCTAAAAATAATGCATCTTTTACTTCTATCTTTGCCGTTTGTACATTACTTGGTTGGTTAGGGTGATTTTTAAATACGGCGCCCACTAATTTGCGGTACCAATACCAATCACCTTCCCATTCTGTATCTGCCGCAGAATGAATGCCTACAAAGCCGCCCCCAGCTTGGATAAAACGTTCCATCGAAATTTGTTGGTCATCATCAAGCACATCCAATGATGTATTTAAAAATACAATGGTATTAAATGTGCTCAGCTGCGCATCGGTAAAATACTCTGCATCTTCAGTAGCTACGACGGTAAAAAAATTATCCGTAGCCATCTTGTGCAAAGCAGCTAACCCAGCGGGTATTGAGTCGTGGCGCCATCCTTTTGTTTTGGAAAAAACCAATACTCGCGCATCTTTGATATCAACATCTAATAGCGATATCTTCTTTTCATCAGCTGCGGCTTGCATCGATTTCAAGTCTGTGACTGCGGAATTATCGCAAGACACTATCAATAGCATAATCACGCCGCAAAAAATTAGCTTTGCAACCATAAAAAATATACGCATTTGTAACCCTTAAGTTAACTTAGACAATTGCCGTAACTACACATACGGCCTTTTGGGGGGAGTAAATTACTTCTACTTAGACTCACGTAAAAGCTCGACACAGACTATCAGCAGCGATATTCATCAGCCATACGTAGCCCTGCCAACATGTGAACCTTTTAAAAATGTACAAATAAAGAACAGCTTTTTAGAATACTTTTTAACAGCGCTAAAATCGGAGAATAAATGCGACATTGCCAGCTTTCTATTTTCCAAACTCACAGCTTCTATGTTTTTAAACTCACGGCTATCTAATAAAAATTATATAATTCACGCAGTCATCAGCATTAACATAAAACGGCTAACGTTCGAATTATTTTATCGCCATAACACAGGCAGATTGCTCGAAAATGATCCTATAACAACTTAAAT
>JANPKH010000090.1:0-2936 GCA_031425935.1 Gammaproteobacteria bacterium
AAGGAGTTCACGGCGATTTTTGCCGGAAGCTCCTCCTGCACAACCTTCAATAATCACATAAGCTCATGCCCAGAAATCTACCTACCCCAGACACTAACGCACAACAACTTTCGCAGCAGTTAACTTCCCTTATTCATGCTGAAATCACGGCTAATGGACCCATCTCTTTTGCGCGCTATATGGAACTTGCACTTTATGCGCCAAAATTAGGTTATTACACAGGTCCTGCGCATAAATTTGGCCCGCGCGGGGATTTTACTACTGCTCCAGAACTCTCACCTCTTTACGGAGAATGTTTGGCACGGCAAATTCAGTCCGTTCTGCAAGCATTAGGTGTTGCAGATATTATTGAATTTGGGGCAGGATCTGGCCAATTAGCGTTGAATATCTTAATCGCCCTGGAAAAAAACAATACATTACCAAACCATTATTATATTTTAGAACTAAGCGCCGAACTGCAACAACGGCAAAAAAAACTTTTAGCAGAAAGAATACCGCATTTGATGGGGCGCATAATTTGGCTGTCACAACTTCCAGAAAATTTTCAAGGGGTGGTAATTGCGAATGAAGTGTTAGATGCTATGCCCGTCGAGCGCTTTCAATGGCAACGTCAGCAAGCTAAACAACTTATGGTCGACTGGCAAAATCAACAATTTGTTCCGATCACCCAACCCGCTCCCCAGATCCTTTCTGAGAGAATTGCTCAGTTAAATATTGAATTTAGCGAAAATTATAGCTCAGAAATCAACTTAGCACTGAAGGGTTGGATCGCTGCAATCGCTAATTTTCTGCAATGTGGGTTAGTTTTAATTATTGACTATGGCTTTCCCCGTCATGAGTATTACCATCGCGACCGTTCAATGGGCACTTTAATGTGCCACTATCAACATCATGCCCATGATAATCCATTTTTTTGGCCGGGCTTACAGGATTTAACCGCTCATGTGGATTTTACCGCTATAGCTGAAGCTGCGATCACTGCCAATTTATCTATTGGCGGCTATACCACTCAAAGTAATTTTTTATTGGGTTGCGGTTTATTGGCGATTGCTGATAATATGGACAATGATGCAAAACAGCAATATTCGGTGGCTCAGCAGATAAAAAAACTGCTATTACCGGGAGAAATGGGGGAATTGTTTAAGGTCATGGCATTAACTAAAAATTTATCCATACCTTTAATAGGTTTTAATTTGTACAATATGACACATAAACTATAGCTTAGAAAATAAAATGACACGACAACTAACTACGATTGAAGTATTTGAAGAAAAACTGTGCTTTTCCGCTGCTCATTTCACGATTTTCTCTCCTACTGAACGTGAACGTTTACATGGCCATAACTACCGCGTTGCGGCATCCGTCACCGCAGAAGTAACTGACCTTGGCATTACGGTGAATTATGATATTTACGTCAATAAAATCATGGAATTGTGCAGACAATTTGACCTACACCTATTATTACCACGTCATTCGCCAGTATTAAAAATTACTGAGACTGAACTTAATTATCACGTAGTTTTCAACCATGAAGTGATGCAGTTTTTAAAAAACGATACTATAGTTATCGACGTGCGCAATATCACCCTTGAAGAACTATCACGCTGGTTTTTAGAACAAATACTGCAAGACAAAAACGTTCAGAGTTTCCCCATCAAAGAATTAGTCATTAAAGTTTCCAATGGTGGCGGCCATTGGGGATCTACTACTTGGCAGGCGGACTACCCTCTCCCATAAATGGCAGAGGGGACTATTAGATCGTCTTTCTGCTCCCGGACTTGATCCGGGATCATCCGCGATTCATGCGCGAAAAAAAGTTTACTTATCCCTTATATCGAACTCTTGCTCAAGCAATACGACACGCTGCGCCTGCAGTGCCTGCCCAACATCCGCACCGGTAAGACCACGCTGGACAAAAACTTCTGGATCAACTGATTTTGTTAATACGTAAGCTGCGCGCAATCGTTCTGACCTCGCCGCATTTTTTTCATCTGTATAAATAATTTCACAGCTTAATAAAAACTGCTCAAATCTTTCTGAACGCCGAAATGCATCAACAGATTCCAACAGTTTCAACAAAAGTGGCGCATTTGATTCCAGCACATGCAAGTATTTCTCATGATGCAACGCAACCAACAGCGCCAAGTCTTGATAATCACGCGGAACGCGATAGCGTTGTAATAACATTTCTAATGGTTTTTTTTCTAATTTATAAACTAATACGGCGAAGCGAATTAACGTAGAATTTGTCAGGGTAGCAGCACGGGTTAACGCCAAAAGCCCCTCTTTATTAATTTCTAATTCTGGAAATAACACTGACAAGGCTTCACATTCCGATAACACTGAAAAAAAACGTTGCGGCGAATTTTCTTGCAAAGCTCGCGCCCACTCTTGCCAAACTCTTTCTGGCACTAGCGCATCAATTTCTCCTAGCTTCACTATTTTTTTCATCAATGCTAACGTTTCTTCAGCAATAACAAAATCTGGAAAACGTGCGGCAAAACGTGCGATGCGCAGTATCCGTACCGGGTCTTCAATAAAAGCAGCAGACACATGACGGAAAATTTTATTGTGAATATCTTCCTGACCATTATATGGATCAATCAGAATCCCATCAGATGTTTGTGCGATGGCATTAATCGTCAGATCACGCCGTTGCAAGTCTTCTTCCAATGTCACATCAGGCGCAGCATAAAAATTAAAACCTTTATACCCAGGCGCCGTTTTACGTTCTGTACGCGCTAATGCATATTCTTCATGCGTTTCGGGATGTAAAAATACCGGGAAATCTTTACCAACGGGACGATATCCTAGATCCACCATCATCTGCGGTGTTGCGCCAACTACCACCCAATCGCGCTCTTTTATGTGCAGCCCAATTAAGTGATCACGAACTGCCCCACCAACCAAATATATTTCCATTAATCATTTACTCC
>JANPKH010000091.1:0-7934 GCA_031425935.1 Gammaproteobacteria bacterium
GACGGCGGTGACGGCGGCAGCGTGTATTTGGTGGGCGATGAAAATTTAAATACCCTTATTGATTACCGTTTTCAGCCTAAATATCAAGCTGAGCATGGAAAAAAAGGTGGTAGCAAAGATTGTACTGGCGCTAAAGGTGAAGATTTATTTTTGCCTGTGCCTGTGGGTACGACAGTTATTGATATTGATACTGAAGAAGTATTTGGTGACCTGACTGAGCATGGTCAGAAGTTAAAAGTGGCTCAGGCAGGATTTCATGGTTTAGGTAATACGCGCTTTAAATCCAGTACCAATCGTGCGCCTCGCAAAATTTCCTATGGTTCTGAAGGTGAAAGTCGTAATCTCAAGTTAGAGCTTAAAGTGCTGGCTGATGTGGGCATGTTGGGTTTACCGAATGCAGGTAAATCCAGTTTTATTCGTGCTGTGAGTTCAGCCAAGCCAAAAGTAGCAGATTATCCATTTACAACCCTAATACCTAATCTCGGTGTTGTAAAAGTTCAACAATACCGTAGCTTTGTTATCGCCGATATTCCTGGCTTGATTGAGGGAGCATCTGAAGGCGCTGGTTTGGGTGTGCGTTTTCTTAAACACCTTACTCGCTGCCGCTTACTCTTGCATACGGTTGATATGTCGCCAGTAGACGAGTCTGATCCAGTCGAAAATGTCCGGGCTATTGCTCGGGAATTGGAAAAATTTAGTCCTACGCTCGCTTCTCGTGATCGTTGGCTAGTACTAAATAAAGTTGATTTATTGGATCCTGAGGAAGTGGAAGCTCGTTGCCAGGCAGTGGTTGATGCATTGCAATGGACTGGTCCCGTATTTCGGATATCAGCTTTGCATCGTGAAGGCACGGCAGTTATTTGTGGCCGAATTATGGATTACCTAGAGGCAATCTGGGAAGCTGAGCGCGAAGATCCGGAGTTGCATGAGCGTGAGCTCGAGGCTCAAAATCAAATGGCTCAAGAAGCTCGTGATCGTATTGATGAGTTGCGTGAAGCTTTACGTGCGGCCAGAATTGCGCGTGGGGAAGATGACGATTACAACGATGACGATTACGACGTTGAAGTGGAATATGTTGGTTACTAACTAGTAGGAGCGCCTCACGGCGGCTAATAATATAGGGGCGCAGCAAGCGGCCCCTCTATCATTAACAATAAAAATCATGAATACACCGCGATGAGCAAAAGAGAGTTTATTCCCCAGGCTAAGCGTTGGGTGGTTAAAATTGGCAGCGCACTGCTAACCGATGATGGCAAGGGCCTTGACGCTCAAGCCATTGCCGGTTGGGTGGCGCAAATGGCTGAGCTGCGCTTGCGTGGCATTGAAGTGGTATTGGTATCGTCAGGTGCTGTAGCTGCGGGTATGCGGCGTTTAGGTTGGGATACTCGCCCCACTGAAATTCATAAGCTTCAAGCTGCTGCTGCCGTTGGCCAGATGGGTTTGATTCAAACTTATGAAGTTGAATTTCAGCGCTTTTTTTTACACACTGCACAAGTCCTGCTTGATCACGATGATTTTTCTTCGCGCCAACGCTATTTAAATGCACGTTCCACCATAAAAACCTTGGTGAGTTTAAATGTAGTTCCGGTGATTAATGAAAACGATACTGTAGTGACAGATGAAATTCGTTTTGGCGATAACGATACATTGGGCGCTTTAGTAGCCAATTTAATTGAAGCTGATTTGTTGGTGATTCTTACTGATCAACAAGGTATGTATGACAGCGACCCCCGCACTAATCCTGATGCAAAATTACTGAGTGAAATTGCTGCTGACGATAATCGCCTTGAGCAAATGGCAGGTGGGACTGGTGGGGCACTTGGTCGTGGTGGAATGATTACTAAAGTTCGCGCAGCTCGTGTCGCAGCACGTTCAGGTGCTGATACTGTCATAGTTGGCGGGCGAATTGAAAATGCTTTATTGCGAATTGCAGCCGGCGACAACATAGGCACATTTTTATGGGCCGAGCAACAACCTCAAGCTGCACGTAAACGTTGGCTTTCTGGTCAATTGCAAACACGGGGCACGTTAACTCTTGATGATGGGGCAATAAAAGTTTTGCGTGAGCAAGGGAAAAGTTTATTGCCCGTTGGTGTAAAAGAAGTGCGAGGTGATTTTACTCGTGGCGATATGGTAATTTGTGCTGATAAAGAAGGTCGTGAAATTGCACGGGGTTTAGTCAATTACCACGCTGATGAGGCGCGCAAAATTATCGGTAAGCCTAGCAGTCAGATCATCGAAATATTGGGTTATAAAGATGATAACGAACTTATTCATCGCGATAATTTAGTGTTGTCCTGAGCTAAATTAATTTAGTTATTTATAAAAAAGCCCGCAGTAAGTGCGGGTTTTTTTTATTGAGAATGAGCTGCCGCCGTAATGTGGTGTGAATGAAATGTTTGGGTACCCTGTCCCTGGTGCGATGTAGGATTAATAATGAACATGGTAGATTGGTGGCCGCTAAATTGGTGGAGACAAAAGAGTTGGCAGGAGATTGATTGTGCTGCCTATGAGCGTGCTTACGCGCAATTTGGTGGTAGTGTTATAACCCATCCACAATTTATTGCTGCCGTATCTTCATTAACGGCCATGCCGCTGCGATATTTTGGGCGATTTGAAGGTGAGTTGTTAATTGGTGCAGTCCCGACATGGCATGCGTTTATTGCTGGAGATAAGCGCGCATTAAAGCGAGCAAATCAATATGAAAAAGTAGATTTGGGCAATATGGAAGTTATTTTACCCTTTGCTCCACAAGCAGGTCCTGCGCCACTACATTTTAAAAGTAATTATATTTGCGCAATGCATGCAGCGCATATTAAGCCGGTACAAATGCAATCAGAAACGCTTAGCTTACTGAAGAGTTATAGTGATAATGAATTTTCTAAAAAATTTCAATACAATAGAAATCGCGAATGGAACTTGTTAGAAAAAGCGGGTGGAGTTGTGCGCGAAATGAGTGAATTTTCACTTTCTGATATCTTCAAGTGGTACGTTGAATTATTTGAATTGCGTTGGCATAAAAAGCCTAAAGCATATGAGAGTTTATATGCGCAGCTTGATGCTTTAAAAAACTTTCTAACCGGGAAAATATTATTTTTACACGATAGACCAATAGCAATGCAAATATTATTTATGGCGCAGTCGCCGGAATGGATTTCAGTTGAGTTTTTAAATGGCGGCGTTAACCCTGAGTTCCATCGCTACAGTCCTGGGGGTGTACTTACTTCTTTGAATACCCAATCGATAAGCAGCTACGCGCAAGCACAACAAAAGCAATTGCGTTATTCGTTTGGTCTCTCCGATGCGGATTATAAGGCGTTGTGGTGCTATCAAGTGCCGATTTATCGCACATAAAGATTATTCATAAATTCCGTAGTGAAAATTAAAAAAATTATTGGAATTCTCATGCATAAAAGGTATGAATTTTGACAAATAGCACGTGTAGAAAAAATAACAAAGGCGCTATGATCACATGGGTTTTCATTGCGATAATGTGCGCTATTTATGCTATAGCCATACACTGCTATTTAATTGTTATATTAATCGGAGTGCTATTTTATATTGCTCATGCGATTTTTTGGTCTGATCATATTTTCTATGATTCGGCTAGCGATTATAAGTTTACATTTAGCGCTGCTTTATGTTTTGGTGGTAATTTAACTGGACATAAAATTAAATTACTTGCTCCTCTCCCTGAAAATGTGGACACCTGCATTTTATCCGTAAAATTAAAAGCAAACAGTTTTGGATATTTGTTTGACCCTTATGTTGAATTGCGATCGAACAATGTGGTGTCGCGCCAATATTTTGAGCGTGGTGCACATGGACAACGTTTTTTAAATGCCACTCGCTTGCTAGAGTCTTTACAAAAATTAAATGAGCCGATACAAATCTCTTGTCGATATTGCACTATTCAAGAGAGTGATTTTACCTTGCTTGGATTTAACAATTCATCATATTCTAACAAGCGAATTTTAATTGTGGCTCCCCATGCGGATGATGCCGAGTTAGCTGCATTTGCTTTTTATAAGCATGCTGCATCCGCATTAGTTGTAACCATAACTGCAGGTGAAGTTGATGCAAAATCTTACGAGATTATCAGTGGCAAAGATAGTAAAGTTGCAGCAGGATTATTAAAAGGTCGTTTGCGTGCATGGGACAGTATTGCGATACCAATCTGGGCTGGTGCTCATGTGCAATCTATCCAATTAGGTTATTTTTGCATGACATTAAAGGAAATGTTTGAACAGCCTGTCATTGCTGTAGCCTCAAAAGAAATGGCTACAACTGACGTACGACCATTTAGGTCTTTTAATAAGAAAATATTGAACAGCGATCAGCAGGGCGATAATAGCTGGGTAAATTTATTAGCCGATCTAACGGAATTAATTGCTGAGTATCAGCCTGATATTATTGTAACGCCCCATCCAAAAATGGACGCGCAAGTAGATCATATTTATTCAACTCGTGCGGTTTTAACGGTGTGTGAAGGTCTAAATGCCCACCCAGATTTTTTATTGTACGCAAATCACAATTACCATACTGATATGTATCCATTTGGCCCTGAGCATAGCGATTTACCTTTGCCGCCACATTTCGAAAATGAAATTGTTGCTGAAAAATTATTTAGTTTTCGGTTAAGTGTGGATGATCAAAGAGATAAGATTTGTGCTTTGCAAATGATGCATGATCTGAATCGACCCGCACAAAATAAGAAGCGATTACGTCGATTTTTGCAGCGTATGATTGGTCGGTCAGCAATGCCCTATGGTGAAGATGAATACCTGCGAAAGGCAATCAGGCAGCAAGAGTTGTTTTGGGTGATGTCGATGTCGGAATTAAAAAAACAATTTGATTGAAATGTAAAAGGTACAGAGGTTATGTATCAGCTTTTAGATTAAATTTGATATAACCAAAAACCACAACATTCACCAGGCAAATGTTGTGGTTTTTGGTTGAAGATTATGGCGCTAGCTGTGGAGCGGCTATTGATTTGCGGCAAATGCCATTACTTTGCCATTATCTCCACTATCCTTCCCTTTTTGAGATGCATCACTACTGATGTTGGTTTCGCTCGCGAAAGGTACAAGCAATTCTTCGGGTTTGCCTTTGCACGCTTTAGCCAATTGTTCGCGTCGCTGCGCTAACATCAACCCAATGGCTTCGCTATGTTTTTCATCAATGCCAGGAATTTGGCTTTCAATTAATTGAGTAATATTGGCCGCTAGCTCCAAATATTTGTCGTGTTCTTCGGCGAGTTTTTTATCTTCAAACATGCTTCCGTCTCTGTCACATTGCCATACGGCGATTACTGCCATGGTGTTACCCTCGTAGTCATACTGTTTTTTTGTACAGTATTCGTCTGCCGCTAAAATGTCAATTTATTTTTTTTCAGAATAGCGTTAATTAGTATTTTTTAAATTATTGATTGGTGTGGGGTTGCTAGAATCTGTTTGTATCTGTAGCCTCTTGGTCCGCAACCTTTAGTGCTAGGTTTTTTGTTTCCTCGTTTTCTGTTGATCATAGATCAATTACTTATAACTAACCCCATCTTTTGATGCTAAATAATTACAAACTTAATGAATCACATTAAGTTTACTTGTTATGCATTTGATTTCATTAATTTCTTGTCGTTATTGCGAGCTTTTTTCCTGCCTGATTGCCTCTTTTTACTGCTTTTTACCGTGATTTTCCGCGCCTTTTCGCAATTGCTTGCTTGACTTTGCATGGTCCCGAATTATAGTGAGCATTGTGGAAAAAAGTGGGTTTTTGTGGATTTTTGTGGAAAATCCAGTGTCATAACTGCGATATGAACGTTAAGTGGTGAAAAGTGTATTCAGGTAGTTATTCCATCAGCATGGATCCCAAGGGTCGCATGGCCATTCCAACCCGCATTCGCGATGAGTTGATGGAGTCGTGTGGTGGGCGTTTGGTGGTCACCGCACATACCGAAGATCGCTGCTTGTTGGTGTATCCCGAACCTGAATGGTTAACACTTTTACCGCAAATTGAAGCTTTACCTAGTTTTAACAAAGTTTCCCAGCGTGTGAAACGTATACTTATTGGTTATGCCAGTGCTGTAGAGCTTGATGCCAACGGACGCTTTTTGGTGCCGCCTACGCTGCGCGACTACGCCAAGCTTGATAAAAAAATGCTGTTGGTTGGGCAGGGTAAAAAGCTGGAGTTGTGGAGTGAAGAGTCTTGGCTCGCGCTTTTGGAACAGCCCGCTGACGACGAAATCCCCAGCGAAATGTTATCGCTTTCGCTTTAGAGCTTCTTGATAAGTATTGATGTAGAAGCTTTCTTTTCAGGTGCTTTTTAGGGGAACCGAGTGACTCAAAACCAACACACTACCGTGCTTTTAAATGAAGCCGTGGGTTCGTTAATTACCGATAAATCTGGCTTTTATGTAGATGGTACTTTTGGCCGAGGCGGTCACAGTGCGTTGATACTCGCACAATTGTCTGATGCGGGGCGACTACTGGGAATTGATAAAGATGTAGCCGCTATCGCTGTTGCAAATGAACGATGGGCAGGTGATGCCCGCTTTGACGTCGCTCATGGTTCGTTTGCTGAGTTGGCTGAGCTAATTGCAACGCGAGGTATGACGGGCAAAGTAGATGGCGTGTTATTGGATTTAGGCGTTTCATCGCCCCAATTGGACGAGGCGGAGCGCGGTTTTAGTTTTCAGAATGATGGTCCATTGGATATGCGAATGGATCAAACGTGCGGCCTAAGTGCAGCTGATTGGATTAATACCGCTGCTGAAGCCGATATTGCCTGGGTGCTTAAAGAATACGGTGAAGAGCGTTTTGCCAAACGTATGGCTCGCGCCATAGTTGCTGAGCGGTTGAAAGCGCCATTTACACGTACAGGCCGCTTGGCAGAAGTCGTTAAGGAAGCGAATCCAGCATGGGAAAAGGGTAAACATCCCGCAACCCGTGCCTTTCAGGCAATTCGTATCTATATCAATAATGAATTAACAGACCTGGATCAGGTGTTGGAGCAAGCCCTGCAAGTTTTAACCATCGGTGGTCGGTTGGTGGTGATCAGCTTTCATTCGTTAGAGGATCGTGTGGTAAAGCGATTTATTCGTCGTCAGGAACAGGGGGATCCAGTACCAATAGGAGTGCCCATACGTGATGAGCAACTGAATAAGCGCTTGCGTTCCTGTGGGAAGCCTATCAAAGCAAGTGATGAGGAAGTCGGAATTAATGTACGGTCACGCAGCGCGATTATGCGGGTGGCAGAAAAAATATCTTAAATAACTGAGACCTTCGCACGATGTAGCGAGCGCAGTAATCGTGTAAAGGTCTCATAACTATATTAATTTTTGAAGACCAGTGGAGCATCATGAATCAATCTCAAACAAGTATTCCAACAAAAATGGCGCCCTGGCTATTGTTGTTGGTTGCCTGTTTGTGGGTTTTGGTGGTGCTCTCCGCGTTGGGTGTTGTTGCCTCAACGCAAGAAGTGCGGCGCAATGTCCATCATCTGGAAACCTTGCGCTATGAAGCTGCTCAGTTACAGGTGGAGTGGGGGCAATACTTGCTAGAGCAAAGCACCTGGGCCGCTTACAGTCGCGTTGAAGGTATTGCTGTGAGAGAGCTCAATATGTTTGCACCAACCGCCGAACGAATAGTTATGGTGGCAAACGATGAATAAGTCGGACGTTCCGTCACCCGATCTGTCGTCCGGCAATACGCTATTAAAAAGAGATCGCAATCCACTCAAAATTGCTCGTTGGCGCTTTTATTGTGTGGTTGGTGTGATGTGTATTTTGGTCGTTGTATTAATTGGTCATGTCGCTAGCCTGCAAGTTTTACCTAACGCCGACAAAGGTTTTGAATTTCTGCAAAGTCAGGGTGAGTCACGTACTTTACGCACTGAAACTATTACCGCTTATCGTGGGGTTATCACTGATCGAAATGGTG
>JANPKH010000092.1:0-4352 GCA_031425935.1 Gammaproteobacteria bacterium
GAGTTTCTTGGACGATGAGCCTGCAAAGAGGAAATCATCTGCAGCCCGTTGTGATGAAGTACGACGTTTAAAGCTGGCAGTCGCAAGTCGCCATCAGTTTCAAATTCTACGACTTTGCCTTTGTAGGTAAATTTTCCGTATTCTGGGCTTGCCTTATCTTTTAAAATCTTTTTAACAATCGGTTCAGCTTCTGGATTTTTGCAGGTTATTGCATCCAGCAATTGTTTTTGCTCTTTGGTATCCAACTTTATACTTAATGTTTTTTGTGCTTGAGCTAGGATTTTATCGAACTCATTAAAATCATTAAATTGTTCGCTGCCATTTTTTTTGCTTAACAGCTGCGCTTTTTCCATTAAAGATTTTTGCGCAAGCCAAAGGCTGGCATCTAGCACATCTTTAATTTGCTTTTCTTTTAGCTCGGTAAAATCTTTTTTGATTTTTGCGCGAATAGTTTCTTCGTGGTTTTCTAATTGGCCGTAAGTTGTTTCCGTCCATTCATCGCCGACATGCTCATAAATCCACTCCATCACCGATTTAAGTGCGCCAGTAGCAAAGCGCAGTTTGGCAATAGCTTCATCGGTAAATTGCGCCGATAACCGCAATGGCCGCTCGATAGTAATGCGACGGTAGCCAAATTCGTGCGTATCAAAAATCTTGCTGGCGAAAGTTTTCGGCACCTCGGCTTTGGGTGAAGCTGATTGACGGCCACGACTACTTTTTATATCGGCAGTTTTATCTAAACTATATGCGTCCACCGCTTCAAAATTACCAAAACTGCGGGTGATGGTGGCGATATCTGCCTCATCCATCACATTGCGTTTGGAGCCTAGAGATTTACGCATTTTGCTGCATAAATCTGTTCCATTAATTAACTGAACTTTGCCTTTTCGCTCGGTGGATTTTTTATTGGAGAGAATCCAAATGTAAGTGGCAATGCCAGTGTTGTAAAACATATCGTTTGGCAGCGCGACAATTGCTTCCAGTAAATCCGCTTCTAAAACATACCGCCGAATTTCACTTTCGCCACTACCAGCGCCGCCAGTAAATAGTGGTGAGCCATTGAGAATAATACCAATACGACCACCACCTTCATGACCATCCCTTAATTTACTAATCAGGTGCAATAAAAATAATAAAGAACCGTCGGACACACGCGGTAAACCTGCACCAAAACGCCCAGCAAAACCTTTAAATTTATGCTCGTCTTGAATATCACTTTCAATTTTTTTCCAATCCACACCAAATGGCGGATTAGAAAGCATGTAATCAAATTTATCCGCCGGTAAATGATCATTAGAAAGTGTATTACCAAGTTTAATGCGGTCTACCGGCTGGCCTTTAATCAGCATATCAGCCTTACAAATTGCATAGGATTCCGGATTTAATTCCTGACCAAATGCGCGCATCACTGCATTTGCATTTAATTCATGTACGTATTCCATACCCGCCGATAAAAAGCCGCCGGTGCCAGCGGTGGGGTCATAAATGGTGCGGATAATGCCGTCTTTTGTTAGAGCATCATCATCTTCCATAAATACGAGCGATGTAGTTAAGCGAACAATATCGCGCGGGGTGAAATGCTCACCGGCAGTTTCATTTGAACTTTCTGCAAAGCGGCGAATAAGTTCTTCAAACACTAAACCCATATCGTGATTGGAAATGGCTTGCGGGCTTAGATCTGTAGTCGCAAATTTTTGTACTACTTTGTAAAGCAAGTTGGCTTCATTAAGCGAACCAACAAATTCATCGAATTTAAAATGCTCGAAAATTTCACGCGCATCTTTTGAAAAACTTTGCACATAGGTTTCAAGGTTGCTTTTAATATCGCCCTGACCCAGCTTAGATAAATCCATTGGCGAAATATTGTAAAAAGTTAAATTGTTAGTTGCGCGTAGCAATAATTTTTCTATGCTCTCTTCAGGTAATTGTGTGGTTTTAACTTTCTCATGTTGTTTAAGTACAGCTTCTTTGCTGGGTGCAAGCACACACTCCAAACGGCGCAATAAGGTAAACGGCAAAATAATGCGCCCGTACTGCGATTGCTTGAAATCGCCACGTAACAGATCTGCAACTGACCAAATAAAAGCAGCGGTTTGTGAAAAGTTGGTACTAGTCATCCTGAATACTCGTATGAATTTTCTTAATAATAAAAAGTTGGCGGTGATACTAGCAAAAGGAAGGGGATTAAGCGCGGCTAAAATCGTAGCCAATAAAAAACCCGAAGTTCGCATGAACTTCGGGCTTGTTAGATGGTGCCCGGTCCCGGACCGATAGCGTAATTTAATACATTGATTTTTAAACAATTTAATTTAATTAAAGAAAACCGTATACCAATACGTATACCAAAATCGGTGCAAGGGAATTTGATCACATGACTGGGAACCGAATTTGGCGCATAACTCAAGTTCGTTTACCATCCTGTTTTTTTACTAATAAAGAAATAACTTAATTTTAGACGTAAGATGCGTATTCAGAGACTCATTCAATATTACCAAATGACTATTCGAACTTGCCAGTGCTGAATAAGGCAAGCTAACTATAACCAAGGTACTATGGGGTCCGCTCAACAACTTACCTAGGGCACCGTCACGTCAGACAAGAATAAACAACACCGATGGCGTAATCAATGGCAATAGTTTGATCGCCAGCGGCCAACTTCAAACGCTCGACAATATTTGAGGCGCATTCACCACCACAGGCACACATGACAACGGTACACTGGACCTGCAAACCGGCGCGCAGTAGCTGGGCATAATATACTTTTCTATATTTCGAAGGGACGAACTATTTTTGTGGTAGCGGATGAGTGCTCTCAAACTGATCCAATGCATTTAAAACATTTTTCGGTTTTTCCATTTCTTTTGCCAAATTTTTTCCCATATTAATTTCCCTTTCGCTCATGTCTTTTTCATGCATATTGCGTGCAGCTTCAGCCAATGCTTTTTCATCATTTTGCATGGCAACACTTAACAGTGCGTAACAGACTTCGTAACGTAACGGCACAACCTGATTCTTGTAACAATATTTTACCCCGAGGCTAAGCTGTGCAGTACCGCCCCCCAAATCTGCTCCTTTACGGAGCCACTCAACCGATTTATTTTGATCTGCGGGCACACCGTCTCCCTGAGAATACATATGTCCGATGTACGCTTGGGCCGCAGCATGATCTTGAAGTGCTGCTTTATAACACCACTGAAACGCCTCATCATAACTTTGTTGCACTCCTATTCCATTAAAATAAAAATCGCACACATCATATTGAGCTTGCGCATTATTTGTTTTGGCAATTTTCATGACTTGCGCAAAATGTTCCTTATTATGTGAAGTACTTTTTGTTGCTTCAGAAGTAGCATTTGCCTGTTGAAAATGAGCACCAACGAGCATCCCAAATATCATCACTGCTTTTTTCATAGACTAGTTCCTTAATTTTTTATTCAAATCTCTTATCACAGCGAAGCCGCTAATAAAAAAGCCCAACTAGTTCGCTAGCTGGGCATAAAATGCTTTTTTATATTTCGAAGGGATGAACTATTTTTGTGGTAGCGGATTAGTGCTCTCAAAATGATCCAATGCATTTAAAACATTTTTTGGTTTTTCCATTTCTTTAGCCAGATTTTTCCCCATATTGATTTCCCTTTCGCTCATGTCTTTTTCATGTATATTGCGGGCAGCCTCAGCCAATGCGTGCTCGCCATTTTGCATGGCAACACTTAGCAGTGCGTAACAGACTTCATTGCGTAACGGCACAACTTGGTTAGCATAACAATACCTTTCCCCAAGACTATATTGTGCCGTACCGCTCCCCAAATCTGCTCCTTTACGGAGCCATTCAACAGCTTTATTTTGATCTTTGTCTACGCCATTACCATGAGAATACATTAAACCAATAAAGGCCTGTGCTGCAGCATGATCCTGAAGTCCTGCCTTATAGCACCACTGAAATGCCTCATTATAGCTTTGTCGTACTCCGACTCCTTCATAGTAAGAGCTACACACATTATATTGTGCTTGCGCATTATTTGCTTTTGCAGCTTCCATCACTTGCGCAAAATGTTCCTTATTATGTGAAGCACTTTTTGTTGCTTCAGAAGTAGCATTTGCCTGTTGAAAATGAGCACCAACGACCATCCCAAATATCATCATTACTTTTTTCATAGAATAGTTCCTTAATTTTTTATTCAATTCTTTTGTCACAGCGAAGCCGCTAATAAAAAAAGCCCAACTAGTTCAGTAGCTGGGCATAATATACTTTTCTATATTTCGAAGGGACGAACTATTTTTGTGGTAGCGGATGAGTGCTCTCAAACTGATCCAATGCATTTAAAACATTTTTCGGTTTTTCCATTTCTTTT
>JANPKH010000093.1:0-12713 GCA_031425935.1 Gammaproteobacteria bacterium
TTCCGCGTAGCACATCAAACACGCGGAGAAATTTGGGTGCACTCCATAGCACATCCCGAGCGATTGAGTGACGGTAGTACGTTATGGCATGGCTTTCAATCTGACGTTACTGCAACCAAGCGCGCAGAACTTAAATTACAAGAAACAAATGCGCTGAGGGAGGCGATTTTTGATGCCGCTAATATGGCCATTATCTCAACTGACCCGCAAGGTTTAATCAAAACGTTTAACCGCGGTGCAGAAGCTATGTTGGGCTGGGACGCGGTGGAAATGATCAACATTAACACTCCCGCGCGTTTACATTTACCGGCAGAAATTGCTAAAGCAGCTGAAGTATTGTCGCGAGAGTTCGGTTCGGTAATTGCCCCTGGTTTCGAAGTATTTATAGCGAGAGCGCGCGAAGGAGATGAAGATGAAAACGAATGGACCTACGTGCGTAAAGATGGCTCAACTTTTCCTGTTTTACTTAGCGTAACAGCATTGCGTAATTCTGCAGGTGACATTATTGGGTATCTAGGACTAGGTCGCGATATCAGTGAATTAAAACGAATTGATCAATTAAAAACAGAATTCATTTCCACAGTAAGCCATGAGTTACGCACGCCTTTAACGTCTATTAGCGGCGCGCTTGGAATCATTAAGAGCGGAGCTGCTGGAGAGCTGCCCGACACAGCAATAAAAATGCTGAATATTGCTCACAAAAATAGTTTGCGCTTGATCCATTTAGTAAATGATCTGCTAGATATGGATAAGTTAATTGCGGGCAAAGTAAATTTTGACATGCAACCACAGTTGTTATTGCCGATTGTCCAGCAGGCCATTGAAACTAACGCTGCCTATGCCGAACAGTACAACGTAACCTACGAACTTAATAGTCAGTGGGCAGATGATATTAAAATTACGGTTGATACCCAGCGGCTATTACAGGTATTAGCAAATTTATTATCCAACGCAGCAAAATTTTCGCCAGTCAGTGAAGTGGTAAAAATTAAAGTTGAAAAAAACTTTGGGTTAGCGCGGGTGACCGTTATTGATAAAGGCCCCGGCGTCGCGGAAGAATTCCGCAGTAAAATTTTTCAAAAATTTAATCAAGCAGATGGATCAGATGCGCGACAAAAAGGTGGTACTGGCCTAGGCTTGGCTATAGGTAAAGAAATGATTGAGCGGATGGGTGGCAAAATAGGATTTGAGTCAGTTGCAGGGCAAGGAGCGCAATTTTATTTTGAATTGCCTTGTGAAGAAATACAACTGCGCTATATCGAAAAACAAAATGATCGGCTACCAACAGGAAAAAGAATTTTGGTGGTCGAAGATGATTACGATGTTGCAGAATTAATTGCCATCATGTTGCGCACTAATAATTATCGTGTTGATATTGCCCATAGTGGGCAAATGGCCTTGGAGCGCCTGGCACTCTATAATTATCAGGCCATCACAATTGATTTACATTTGCCGGATATCAGCGGAATAAAACTTATTCGGCAGCTGCGTTCGGACGGAAGCACCCAACGTATCCCCATTGTAGTTATTTCTGCGCACTTCGATGAGCTACGCCAGGAAATTAAAAATGATTCCATGTATAGCAATATACAATGGCTAGAAAAACCCATTGAGGCAGCGAATATCATTGCCGCCATCATCATTGCGTTGGCGTCATCTACGCAAGTCCCATCTTAAGATGAAAATTATAAAAACCGAACTAGCACTAAATGAAAACCTTCCGTATGGAAAATCGTATTGAATACAAAATAAAGTTTTGATAATTTTTTATCTGCGAGAGAAAAACAATGCGCCGTCCTTTGGCTAAAATTTTATACGTTGAGGATGACCCTGATATTCAAGCTATTACGGTCATGGTGTTAGAAACTATTAACGGCTTTACGCTAGCGGCGTGCTCATCTGGCAACGAAGCGCTACGTAAGGCTGCTGTGTTTAATCCAGATTTAATATTGCTCGATGTAATGATGCCAGGTATGGATGGAGCAGAAACTTTTGTAGAGTTGCGTAAGCTTCCTTCGCTCGCGTCTACTCCGGTGGTATTTATGACGGCCAAAGTGCAACCGCAAGAAGTAGAAGGATATATTGGCTTGGGTGCTGCGGGTGTGATTGCAAAGCCTTTTGACCCCATGATTCTGGCGGACCAGCTTCGCGATATTTGGGCAAAAACTCTTTAGCAATTGTCACTAAATAAAATTCTAATTAGAAATTTTAAAAGGATGAGCTTTTATTGTTGCTATGCCAACTTTCCATTTATAGCGCTATTCATCCATCCACAACGCATCTAAATTGCGAAACCCCCAGTCTTCAGGTGCTTCGCGATCCACAATTTTATCTTTGCCCACCATTAATGATAAATTTACTATCTCTTGCAAAATAGGTGCTTTAAATTTTGCAGAAAAAAATACTTTTACATTAGGTGCGAGCAGAAAATTTTCGTTCTGATCAAGCACAACACCAAGGCGGCCGCTTTCCAATCTTACCAATGAACCGGTAGGATAAATGCCCACAGTTTTTACAAACGATTGAAACACCATTTCATCAAAATGACCTTTGCTCCACTCTGCCATTTTACGAATAGATTCCGCAGGGGCCCAACCTTTTTTATAAGAACGATTAGAGGTAATTGCATCATAAACATCGCACACTGCCCCCATTTTGGCAAATAAACTAATCGTATCGCCTTTTAGTTGATGAGGATAACCACTGCCATCCACTTTTTCGTGATGGTGTAGTACAACATCCAAAACCAACGCACTGATTAGCGGATTACTTAATATTAATTTTGATCCTATTTCCGGATGAGTTTTAATTGTATTAAATTCCTCATCAGTGAGCTTGCCTGGTTTGTTTAAAATTTTATTTGAAATGCCTGTTTTGCCAATGTCATGAAGTAAACCTCCCAGCCCGGCTTCGCGCACCATGTAATCGTCTAAACCCATGTTCCGTGCCAGAGCAATCATGAGTGCACAGACTGCTACAGAGTGCATGTAAGTGTAATCATTATTATTTTTTAATCGCGCCAGACTGATAAGCGCATGGGCTTGGCGAAACACTGAAGCTGAAATTTCGTCAACTATCACTTGCGCATGGCTTATTTCGATGCTCTTACCCATGCGTGCGTCAGTGAACATCTGCATAACCGCTTCTTTGGCGCGGTTGCATATTTTTGCTGCTTGTTTAAGTTCTTCGTCGAAGGTTACTTGAGCTACTTTGTGTACGTTGGCAGCACGAAGTAATAAGTTTTCAGTTTCTTGATTGATGTCGGTAATACTTTTTGTGCGGTGCGCAGCTCCTTCTATCCCTTTGCTCGTGTCTATCCACACTTCTCGAATGCCACTGGTACAAATACTTTCGCGATCTTTTTCTTCACTTAATAGAAATTGAGTTTTTGAAAAGGGATGTTCCATCCATGAGCCACACAGTTCCGCGATGAACATACCTAAACGTAAATCTTTTACGGCAATACGCTTAAGCATTCGTTAATTGCTCTCGAAGAATGATGATATTTACATGACTAACGTTAGCTTTAGTATAGGTAATATTTAGCTATGCACAAAATTCTTGAAGGCTTACTCTGAGGGTTTATATGTCGCGCGGGGCTTTCGGTTTAAGATCATATATTTGAGCATAAGCAATCGCTTTAAGCAGGGGTGCAGGTTTACCAAAATAATATCCCTGAGCTTCGGTGCAGCCACATTTTTGGAGAATATCGGCTTCAACTTGTGACTCAACTCCTTCTGCGGTGGTGTCTAGCTTTAAAGCGTGAGCCAGCTGAATAATGGCGGTGACAATGGCTAGCGCGGAGGAATCCTGGTTCAATGCGCTGACAAAAGAGCGATCGATTTTTAAAGTGTCAAGTGGATAGCTGCGCAGATACGCAAGCGATGAATAACCCGTACCGAAGTCATCGAGCGCAATACGCACGCCTAAGGCACGCAGTGCTATAAGAGTTTGTTTGGCGGAAACACTATCTTGAATTAATAATGATTCTGTAATCTCTACCTCTAAACGCGCAGGCGCCAGCCCACTAATACGTAGTGCCCAACTCACTAGTTCAACAATATTACCTTCGCGAAATTGCACAGCAGAAAGGTTAACGGCCATACGCCAATTATTTTTCCATTTGGCGGCATATTTACAGGCCTCAATTAAAACCCAGCTACCAATAGGAATAATTAAATTAGATTCTTCTGCAAGTGGAATAAATTGCGCAGGTAAAATTAAACCTTGCACCGGGTGATTCCAGCGGAGGAGAGCTTCGAAACCAACAATTTGTTGAGTGGATAACGTAATTTGTGGTTGAAAATAAATTTCAAATTGTCCGGTAACGGGTTCGCTGGGCCAGGCTAATTCGCTCGAAAACCGCTTGTTTAAAAGTTGATGTGTAACTTCATTTTCTTCCAGTGCCGCGCGCATGTCGTTCAGCAAATGCAGTTTTTTCTGTGCAATAATTTCCATGCCGAGTTCATGGAAACGAAATGTATTTCGGCCAGCTCCTTTCGCTACGTAAAGTGCCATATCAGCATTTTTTAACAGTACTCCTGGCTCATGCCCATGCTCCGGTGCGAGCGCTATGCCAATGCTGCAGCTAACGGGCAAGTTAAAGCCGTCAATGTAACAGGGTGTGCTAAATGCATCGAGTAACCTTTGTGCCAGAAGGCTTGCTTTAACTTTAGAGTCATCTACATAACTCAGCAAAGCAAATTCATCGCCGCCCAAACGCGCCATTAAGTCGGTACTGCGAATGGTTTTTTGTAACCGCTCAGCAATTGTTTGCAATACGCGATCACCCACATCGTGGCCCAGCGAATCGTTAATTTGTTTAAAGTTATCCAGGTCCAAAAGAAAAAGTGCAAAAGTTTCTTGTGCATTGCGTTGGCGAATTTTTTCAATATATTCATTAAAATGGTGTCGATTTGTTAAGCCTGTTAGCGTGTCGATATTTACCAGCCGCCGCATTTCCAATTCAACAGTGTGTTTTTGTGTGACATCAGAACCTACGCCGCGCCAGCCACTGACTTTGCCTTTGTTATTGAAAAGTGGTTTAGCAGTAAGCTGCCACCATTGCCGGTTCTGGTTGATAATAATGGGCAGAGTAATATTGGTAAACGGTGTAGTGCCATTTAATAAATTGCTTAGGTGTGCAATTGAATGTGTAGGCAAGCTGTTGTCAGCATTTTGAGTAAAAGTTAGATCAAATAAATCAATAAATGCAGTGGAAGTTAATAGAGATTCATCGCGGCCGAGCAAGATTGATAATTTTTTGGAAGGGTTTTTTAACAGTCCGCGTTCATTTAATTCCCACAACCAGTCGCTGGTGTGCGCTTCAAAATCGTGTAAAAGTAAGCTAACTAATTGTTGCTGGTTCGATGCTTCAGCTTCAGCCATTAAACGAGCGCCAAATGTTTTTGCCGTAGAAATAATGGTGGCGCAAACAATAAAAGCGTAAATCAAAAGTAGTATGGCTAAATCCCAGTGTTGGTTTAAAGGATTTTTCAGCAGCGCAATTTCACAACCCAAAGTAAAAATGACTGCAAAAGCTATACCGGCTTGTGGAATGGTTGCTAACGCGAAACCGCCACCACAGAGCATGCCCGTGCAGATAGTTGTTAATAAAAGTGTGAGGCTCGGGTCTTCATTCTGTAGTGCGATAATGGGGGCCATCGCCCAGATAACACCAAGAATTATTGCGTGGCGAGTCGCGCGTGTTAATGCGCGCTCCGAAACATGCATAAGGGGCGGTTTATTACGTTGCGAAAGCCAGGCGCGCGTTCCACTGTAAATACAGTAGCTTAAAAAAATGGCCCAAATGACGAGACTTGGAAAGTGTGGCGTATTAAAAAAAGCGAATAAAATTACGGTTGCGTTAACCGTATTCGAAAGCATTGTTAGGGGCGTTAACTTGATAATGGCTTGTAATTGCTGCGCGCGAAAATGTGCTGCTACTGCAGGTTCAGCGTCATAAATTTGAAAGTGTTTTTTGAGGTTGCGAAGACTGAGGCGCCAACTCAAAAATTGCCGATGCTTTTGAAAAAAATCCATTATTAGTTGAGTGATCACTCGGGTTAGGTAAATGTGAACAGAATAGTAGTGCGCGGCCAATAGTCCGAGCGATTGAATACCTTGAGCCTAGTTGAGCATGAAAAAGTGTCAAGCTAAGAGCGAATTCATAACCCTGTTGAGCGAAAAAATATTGGGTTAAATGTGGCAAGGTGAGGTTAAAAAGAGCGAGAAAATCACGAAAATTACACCCTTCCCTGGATGATAAGAATGTTATGCATAAATTCTGTAACTATTTTTATTGAAGCTGTTAATTCGTTGGTAATGGCATATCACGTTTGGCATCATCTAAATAACGCTCAGATTTATCTTCACTCATTGGCGCCTTGCCGGGTAAATAATCTCCCTCCGTTTTAACAAGTTTATCGCTCTCAAAATAGGCTGTGAATAGATGTTTGGTGGTGATGCCGGTTTTACCGCGTCTGAGGCTGTAATAGTAATCCCAACGGTCATCATTAAAGGTATTAGGAAGCAAGGTATTGCCTAAAACGAAACGAACCTGGCGTTTAGTCATGCCGAGGTTGAGCTTACTGACCATTTCCGGGGTAATAATATGGCCTTGTTGAATGTTAAGTTTGTGAACACCGGGGAAAAATCTACAACTGGCAAGGCTAAACACACATAAGGTGACCAGTAAAACACGACTGGCTAATTTCATAAGAGGGCTTCCACTAAATTATTTGAACACGGATAATACCCGAACCACGGGAATACTGAGAAGGTTTTGGGGGAAAAATGGCAGATGAAAACCGGGAACTGCGTAAAGTAGGCTTAAAAGTCACTTTACCGCGCATCAAAATTTTGCAAATGCTGGAATCAGCTGAACGGCATCACATGAGCGCCGAGGACGTTTACAAGACATTGATCGAGCAAGGTGACGATGTCGGCTTGGCTACGGTGTATCGCGTATTGACTCAATTTGAAACTGCCGGCTTGGTCGTAAGGCACAATTTTGATGGT
Organism: Gammaproteobacteria bacterium; assembly: GCA_031425935.1. GTDB lineage: Bacteria > Pseudomonadota > Gammaproteobacteria > Pseudomonadales > Cellvibrionaceae > Cellvibrio. The sequence goes on from JANPKH010000093.1 coordinate 7,021, forward strand.
GGACACTCCGTATTTGAGATTGCCCGCGGTGAGCATCATGATCATATGGTCGATATAGATAGCGGAAGAGTCATTGAGTTCCATAACGATGAAATTGAAGCTCTGCAAAAGAAAATTGCTGCAGAACACGGCTACGAATTAAAAGAGCATAGTTTGGTACTTTACGTAAAAGCATTGAAGCAGTAACCGAAATTAATTAGCCCGAGCTTGGCTTGGGCTAATTAACACCCTCATAAATTATTGCTCGCATAGTGCACACTACCGTGACTTTCGCAGCGCTCTACATTAATTCCCCTGTAAATTTCAATAAATATATCGCCCTAAAATATTCGCATCGAAAGCAATTTTTTATTATGGTCAGATCACAATCCTGCTACTGCTTTGTATATCTTTGTTAGCAATATTTCCTATCTCTTTAGTTTCATATGAAAAGTTTCATATGCCGCAACTTTTTGTGCTGAAGGTTTTGTGTCGAAGGTTTTGCACTGGAGGTTCGCTGGCGCACTGAAACACCCTTCTTTATCGTTCAGTATGATTTCATCGAATGCCAACGCGTGCAGACGAATCTAACGAGAATAATGTCATGACTTACAAAAATCGAACGGCGATGGACAACAATGTTAGCCATGAGATAGAACGGTTTGTGATCATAATTGCATCAACATCTACGTCTATTCCTACAGTGCGTTGACGCGCTAACTCTGAAGTTTCACATCCATTTAATGCTCCGTAAAAAATCTAAAAACGCCAAAAGAAATTTAGGTCGTGGCGTAATATCTTTGGTGAAATTTCTAGCGTTCACTATCTCGATCGTCCTTAAAATCAAGTGCGATCAACACAATTTTATGTAGGTACAAAAAATGAAAATTTTCGGAAAATCTTCCAAATATTCCAGTAGAGCTTTATGTTTTTCAATGGTTATCCTCGCCGCTTTAGTAACCGGCTGCGGTGGTAGTGACAATAACAAAAGAAAAAGTAGCAGTGCTAGCAGTAAAGTGAGTAGCAGCGTAGCTGTTAGCAGCACTGCTGTAAGTAGCACCGCCATGAGTAGTACGGCTAGCAGTACCGCTACTAGTACTACAGCTGCGCTAGCGGTTGTTGTTACTAGCCCTCTCAACGCTGCTGTAGGTGTTCGGCTTAACCGAGACGTCACCGCTACTTTTAATGCAGCGATGGATACAGCCACTATTACAACAACAACTTTTGTTGTAACCGGGCCAGGCACTACTGCTGTTGCAGGTGCTGTAACTTATGCTGATATGGTGGCCACTTTTAACCCTACAAGTGATCTGCAGGCCAACACCTTATACACAGCGACTATTAAATCTAACGTAATGAATGTCGCAACTCCGGCCGCACAATTAGGTGCCGAATATGTCTGGACTTTTACAACTGGCGCGGCCTTGGCACAAGGCCCTGAACCTGTAAATCTGGGCACTGCGGGTAACTATGTGATTTTGGCAAAATCGGCAATATCCACCACTTCGGGTTCGGCAATAGTAGGCAACGTGGGGCTTAGCCCAGCGGCGGAAAGTTTTATCACTGGTTTTAGTCAAACACGTGACGCCACTAATGAGTTTTCTTTATCTGCCATGGTGACCGGCAAAATTTACGCTGCCAACATGACGGCTCCTACACCAACCCTTATGACGACCGCTGTCGGCGATATGGAAATTGCATACACCGATGCTGCCGGGAGAAGCTTGCCTGATTTCAACGAGCACGCTGCAGGTAGCATCGGTGGCTTGACACTGGCTCCAGGCCTTTATAAATGGGGTACAAGTGTATCGGCGGTAACTGATGTCACTCTTTCAGGTGATGCTGATGCTGTTTGGATTTTCCAAATTGCACAGGATCTTGTTATTGGTAACGGCGTGACCGTTACGTTGAGTGGTGGTGCCTTGGCGAAAAATGTTTTCTGGCAAGTGGCGGGTCAAGCCACGCTTGGCACTACAGTTGCTTTCAAAGGCGTTATCATGAGTAAAACGCAGATTGTGTTACAAACTGGAGCCGCATTGACTGGCAGAGCGCTTGCGCAAACAGCTGTAACTTTAGATGCTAATGCAGTTACTGCACCAGCGCTTTAAGTGTATGAAATAAATTAGGAGAAATTTAATAAAGTAAATGTCGCCTAATTAAACTCAAAAAAAGGACCCTTAAAAAGGTCCTTTTTGTGTTTGCCCCAGTAGGGGTTTTTTTGTTTTTATTAATATTTTTTCGTAGAAACAATTTTGTAACTCAAGTACCGTAAACAATTGCAAACATATTTATAAACTGGCACATATTTCTTTTTTCTTGAGTAAATTTTGCATGGTTCCTAGCACGCAGCTTCCAAAAGTTCTTATTGTCAACGACGACGCTTCCACCCTATTGGCGTTAGAAAGTTTATTAACAGGCTCGCCTGATAGCCCTAAATATGAAGTTATTACGGTGCAATCCGGTGAAGAAGCATTACGCAAAGTTCTCAAACATAACTTCGCCGTGATTTTGCTGGATGTGAGCATGCCGATCATGGATGGGTTTGAAACAGCAGAGGCAATTCATTCTCATCCTCGTTCGGCGTCAGTGCCAATCATTTTTATTACCGCGCATTATGGCGATGAATTGAACCGCTTGAAAGGTTACCAAAAGGGTGCAGCAGATTATTTGTTTGCTCCTGTTATACCAAAAGTAGTCTTGGCAAAAGTTGCTGTTTTCGTCGAGTTAAGCCAAAAAAATATTGAGCTTGAACAAAAAACCTTAGAGCTGGAAGCGCTAAACAGTGATCTGCGCGTTCAACGTTTGCAAGATCTAGAAAAAATGAATATCACGTTGGAAGCAGAGGTGCTGGAACGTCGCTTGGCGGAGCATCGCGCTACCGAACTCGCGACCCGTGACGCACTCACCGGGCTACTCAACCGCCGCTCATTATTGGAACGCATGAAACATGCAATGGCACGGGCAGCTCGCCGGAAGGAAGGGCTGGCATTGATGTTTCTAGACCTGGATCATTTCAAAGAAGTTAACGATACGCTTGGCCATGAAGCGGGCGATGAATTGCTTAAGCAGGTTGTTGCTCATCTCACTGCTGCAGTGCGCGAATCCGACATGGTTGCTCGTCTTGGTGGCGATGAATTTGTCGTTTTACTGGAAGGCTTTCCAGACACCACCGATGTGATGAAAGTGGCAAAGAAAATTATTAATGCCAATGCTGCGCCACACATCATTTGCGGCCAACCCGTTGTAGCGTCCGCCACCATCGGCATCAGCTTTTACCCGAAAGACGGTGATACAGCAGAAGCTTTACTCAAAAACGCAGACACTGCCATGTACCACGCTAAACAACGGGAGCGCGGTTCTATTCAATTCTTTCATGAAGAATTGAATGTTAATGAACGTGAGCGTGTGGAGTTTGAGCAGGAGTTGCAGCACGCACTTGTGAATAATGAATTCGAGCTTTTCTATCAGCCGATGATTGATATCGCCTCGGGTAAGGCAACGGGTTTAGAAGCCCTTTTGTATTGGCACCACCCTCGCCTGGGATTGATTGGGTCGGGTGAATTTTTAACCCGCATGGCACAAAGCGGCCAAGCGTCACGCATTGGCGAGTGGGTAATTTTTTCCGCTTGTGCTCAAGCACAGAGGTGGCAAGAGGCTGATGTGCCTTTTACATTGCCAATTGCCGTAAATGTCGATATCTCCCAATTACAACCGGAATTGCTTAAGACAATTTCGGCTTCTCTTGCCAAATACAATGTGTCACCTGCTTGCCTACAACTTGAGGTCACCGAATCCATGGTGGTTCGCGATATCGCCAAAATTACGGAGGTCTTGCGAGGCGTTAGCGAATTAGGTATTGGCATCGCCATCGATGGTTTTGGTGCAGGATTCTCTTCCCTTGCAACATTGAAAACCTTGCCCATTAGTACTCTAAAAATAGATCCATGTTTTATGTCTGGTACTAGCGACGTGCTTGCTAATGGCAAAGCTGGCTGCAACACGCCAGTGCTGACTGCTTTCCCAGGCGATACAGCGTTGGTTTCAGCTATGTTATCCGTAGCGCGTGCCTTTGGTTTGCGCATTGTTGCGGAAGGCGTAGCAACGGAGCAGCAATTCAAAGCCTTACAAAAATTGGAATGCGACGAATACCAGGGTGCATTTTTTAGCAAGCCACTTCAGGCCGATGCATTGGTTCAGCGTTTGCAATCTTAGGATTTTTAACTTAGCTAATTAGTTAAGTTTAGGTTTAAGTAAAAATTAGGTTTAAGTAAAAATTTTTAGGTAATAACAATTCAGTAGCAACTACCCAATCACAACTACTCAGGCCACAACTACACAGGTCAGAACGGTTTGGGAATAACTGATTAAATAATAACTAACTAGTTAACCTTGCTACATTGAATACTCTATAAAAATTCACAAAAAAGTTCGGAGATTTTTATGCACTCAGCGGCGCTGTTAGAAGAAGAACTTGATTCTAAGACGTTATTACATGTTTTAACGGCGCTCAAAAAGGGCGACTTCTCGGCGCGTATGCCGGGGGAATTGACGGGCATGGCTGGAAAGATTGCAGACACGCTGAACGAGATTATTGAATCGAACGAGCTTTTATCCAAAGGTATTACCGATGTAAGCCGGGTAGTAGGTCGCGAAGGCCGACTTTCACAGCGCGCGGTCATCCCCTCAATGGCGGGTGGTTGGGACAACATCGTTAAATCCGTTAACACGCTCATCGATGACCTTGTGCGCCCGACGACGGAAATGGCGCGCGTAATTGGCGCTGTGGCGAAGGGCGACTTGTCACAAACCATGGAGATCGACGTTGATGGACGGCCGCTTAAAGGCCAGTTCTTGCGCGCAGCATCCACCGCAAACACCATGGTGGAGCAGCTTTCCTCGTTCGCATCCGAAGTAACCCGGGTAGCAAGAGAAGTAGGAACCGAAGGTAAGCTCGGCGGCCAGGCAAACGTGCCGGGCGTTGCGGGAACCTGGAAGGATTTGACCGATTCGGTGAACTCCATGGCCGGTAACCTCACGTCGCAAGTGCGTAACATTGCCGACGTAACCACTGCGGTGGCGAACGGCGACCTTTCCAAAAAAATCACCGTGGACGTACGCGGCGAAATTCTCCAGTTGAAAGACACGATCAACACTATGGTGGATCAGCTCCGGTCATTCGCGTCAGAGGTAACGCGGGTAGCAAGGGAGGTAGGTACCGAAGGTAAGCTCGGTGGACAAGCATACGTACCTGGTGTAGGTGGTACCTGGAAAGACTTAACCGATAACGTGAATTTCATGGCATCGAATTTAACAGGCCAAGTGCGAAACATCGCCGAGGTAACCACTGCGGTGGCAAACGGCGACCTCTCCAAGAAAATCACGGTGGACGTAAAAGGGGAAATTCTTCAGCTCAAAGACACCATTAACGTGATGGTGGACCAGCTCTCGTCGTTTGCGTCGGAAGTAACGCGGGTGGCGAGGGAAGTAGGTACTGAAGGTAAGCTCGGCGGACAAGCGCAAGTAAAAGGTGTCGCGGGAACCTGGAAGGATTTGACCGACTCGGTGAACTCCATGGCCGGTAACTTGACGTCGCAAGTGCGAAACATTGCCGATGTAACCACGGCGGTGGCAACGGGCGACTTGTCCAAGAAAATCACGGTGGACGTAAAAGGCGAAATTCTCGAATTGAAAAACACCATCAACGTGATGGTGGA